>NVSP01000040.1 GCA_002732755.1 Phycisphaera sp. | reverse complement strand
GAAAGGCTGCGACTGGATTATCGCCAATGATGTCTCGCCCGAAACCGGCACCTTTGGCGGCAGCGACAACACCGTTCATTTTATATCACCCGAGGGCGTCGAAGATTGGCCAAAGCTTTCAAAAGAAGCTGTCGGTCAAAAGCTAACCCGCCGCATTGCATCTTTCTTAGAGAACACATCAAAATGAGTAAAATAAAAGTTTCCGTCCAACGTCTGGACCATGGCAAGGATTTGCCGCTGCCCGAAACGCCGGTGATGCAGACGATGCCGTTGAGTGGAAATGCGACATCGATCTTTTTCAGATTATTCGCACGAGCGCCCTTGATGACKAGCGCCTTCTTCTCGCTCATCGGTCGCCGTTTCTTTGGCATCTCGATCCTCTTTTTGCCGGAAAGATACTGCCCCGTCAGCGAGCGTTTGACCTTGCAGATGTCAGCGATCGAGCCTTGCGCCACGACCTCGCCGCCGTGAACGCCGGGACCAGGGCCGATATCGACAACATGGTCGGCGGCCCGGATCATCTCCTCATCGTGCTCGACAACAAGCACGGTGTTACCGATGTCGGTCAGGTGCCGAAGCGTGCGGATAAGGCGGTCGTTGTCGCGTTGGTGCAGCCCGATCGTTGGTTCATCGAGCACATAACACGCGCCGACAAGCCCGGAGCCGACCTGCGAAGCGAGCCTGATCCGCTGCGATTCCCCGCCCGAAAGCGTTGCGGTGCGCCGATCGAGCGAGAGGTATTCAAGCCCGACGCTCGACAAGAACCGCAGCCGATTGCCGATCTCGCGGATGATCGGCTCAGCGATTTGCGTCTGTTCCTTCGTGAGATTCAAGCCCTCAACAAACGCGATCGCGTCGTTGATGTTCAGGCGCGAGAGCTCAGAGATGTTAAGCCTGCAGCCATCGTTCGCATCGCGCCCGATGATGCTGGCGCTGAACGCCCGCGTCGTGTCGGCCTTGTGTTTGGAGCCGATGAGGATGTGCATCGCCTCGATCCGCAGCCGGTCGCCGCAGCACGCGGGGCAGATGTGTTCGGATTGGTAGAGGTGCAGGTGATCCTTGACCCATTGGCTCTCGGTTTTGTGGAACCAATTCTCGAGCATGGGCATGACGCCGACCCATGCCGCGTTGGCGCGTTTACCGCCGAACATGAGTTCGTCGTATTGCTTCTCGCTCAGGTCCGAGATCGGCGAAGTGATGTTGATTCCAACCTTCTTGCAATACCGACGGAGCATCCGCGGGTAGATCATTCCGCCCGGCCCGTTCTTCTTCCACGGCGCGATGCCGCTCGCGTTGAGCGATTTCTTCTCATCGGGAACGACAAGATCCTCGTCGAACTCGAGGATTGCACCCAGACCATGACATGTTGGGCACGCACCAAACGGCGAGTTGAACGAGAAAAGCCGCGGGCTGATTTCTTCGAGCGCACACTCGGGATGGTCCGGGTCGGCAAAGCTCGTTGAGTATGTTCGATCCGTCCATTTCTCGCGGTCTTTCGGATCATTGATCGAGACAAAGACCGTCCCGCCCGCGAGTTTGAGCGCCGATTCCACCGACTCGGCGAGCCGTTGCCGGATATCCTTGCGGATCACGATGCGGTCAACGACGGCTTCAATATCGTGCTTGTGGTACCGCCCAAGGTTCAGCGGATTCTCGCCGCCCGCTTTGAGCGCCTCGCGCAGCTCGATGACTTCGCCGTTGATCCGTGCGCGTCCCCAGCCTTGTTGCTGGAGTTCTTCGAGTGCTTCCTTGTGGTGTCCCTTTTTGCCGCGCACGATCGGCGCCATCACCATGAGCCGCGTGCCATCGCCAAGTTTCATGATCGCCTCGACGATCTGCGAACTCGGCGTCGCGGTGATAGGCCTGCCCGAACGCTCTGTGATTGTGCCGTCTTTCTTAGTCTTTGTGGGTGCCCAGGACACGGGTGTGCCGCAGCGCGCAAAGAGCAGGCGGAGATAGTCGTAGATCTCCGTCGTTGTGGCGACGGTTGAACGCGGGTTGTGCGAGCTTGATCGCTGCTCGATGGCGATCGTGGGTGGGATGCCCTCGACTTCTTCCACATCGGGTTTCTTGAGTTGGTCGAGAAACTGCCGCGCGTACGCCGACAACGACTCCATGTATTTGCGTTGGCCTTCCGCGAAGATTGTGTCGAACGCGAGGGAGCTTTTACCCGAGCCGGAAAGCCCGGTCATAACGATGAGTTGATCGCGCGGGATCACGAGATCAACATTTTTCAAGTTGTGTTCGTTGGCGCCGCGCACGCGGATTGAGCGGATCGGTTCGCTGCGTTTTGGCTTTGGTTCTGCGAGCGCAGCCTTTGCAGGGCGTTTCTTGGTCGTCTTCTTGGCGGCGAATCGGTTGGTCGTATTTTTGGGTGATGCTTGGGTCATGCACGCGATCGTAGCCGCACTTATTCCCCGGTTGCCGGCGTGGTCTCAGAAGCTCGTGTCATTGCCTGCGCCTGTTGTTTTGCTTCATGTTGCTTGAAGACACGCTGTTTCGTCTGCAAGATAAGTCCAACAAGCATGATCCCGATGGCAATGCCCATCAGATAGGTCGCGAAGTTTGAGATGGTGCGTTTGTTGATCTTCACACTGAATCCTAGGCCGGCGCTGCGATATCAAGTTTACCGTTTCTTCCTCTTCTTGGCGTGAACGCCCGGCATCCCCGCCGACTTGCCCTGCGCTCGGCTGCCGGTTTTCTTTTTTAACTCCGATCGCCTGACCTTGCCATCGTTTCCGACCTTGCCCTGACGGACAAGTTTGATCTGGTCGCGGAGCTGCGCCGCCTTTTCAAACTCGGTCTTCTCAGCCGCCGCGAGCATCTCTTCTTCGAGTTGCCTTACCAGTTCCTCGGCCTCGAACGCATCGTCATCGGCACCGATGACTTYCCGCGCTGTCCGCCGTGCCTTGAGTTCAAGCTCGATGCCCTGGCGGATCGATTTTTCGATTGTTCTTGGTGTGATGCCGTGCTCGGTGTTGTACGCGATTTGCTTTACCCGTCGGCGATCAGTTTCTTCTATCGCCTTCTGCATCGAGTTCGTGATTTTGTCGGCGTACATGATGACCGTTGAGTTTACATTCCTCGCCGCCCGGCCCATCTGCTGGATCAGGCTCGTCGAACTCCGCAAAAATCCCTCTTTGTCCGCATCCAGAATACAAACCAGGGACACCTCCGGCAGATCCAAACCCTCGCGCAGCAGGTTCACGCCGACCAGAACATCGTATTCACCTCTGCGGAGATCGGTGAGGATTTCGGTGCGTTCGAGTGTCGTGATGTCGCTGTGCAGGTACCGCGATGAGATGCCCTGTTGGTCGAGATAACTTGCCAAGTCTTCGCACAACCGTTTTGTCAGCGCGATTACGAGCACCCGTTCGCCGCTCTCGATGCGCTCGCGGCATCGCACAAGCAGATCCGGCACCTGCCCTTTTGCGGGCACGATTATGATTTCCGGGTCAACAAGCCCCGTCGGGCGGATGACCTGTTCGGCGATCACGCCGCCCGCTTTTTCAAGCTCGTATGGCCCGGGCGTGGCGCTCACATGCACAAACTGTGGCACAAAGTTCTCAAATTCTTCAAATCGTAAAGGCCTGTTGTCGAGCGCCGAAGGCAAGCGGAAGCCGTGGTTGACCAGGACTTCCTTTCGCGCACGGTCGCCGTTGAACATCGCCCGGACTTGCGGCAAGGTCACATGGCTCTCATCAATAATCAGCAGCCAATCCTTGCAATTGATCCGAAGCGCCCGCGCCTCATCGCTCGTTGGCCTGACATTCGGCGGGATCTCGCTCGTGTACCTCGTGCCGAGACCACTGCCGGATACGCCATGCGTAGGTGGCGCAAAGTCAAAGTAGTCCATCAGCGTGTACGGCGGCTCGCCGGGCATCCGTCCATCCATGTACCTGCTGTAGTTCTCAATCCCGGAGCAAAAACCAACTTCTTCCATCATCTCAAGGTCATACTTCGTGCGTGCCAGCAGCCGCTGGGCTTCCATCAGGTGCCCGCCGCTACGCAGTTGCATCACGCGTTCGTCGAGTTCGAGCCGGATGCCGTCGATCGCCGCCTTCATCTGTTCCTCTGGCATCACATAGTGGACCGCCGGGAACAGAAAAAACTGCGATTCTTCCGCAAGAAGTTCGCCTGAAGTCGGGTTGATGAGTTCGACCTTCTCGATTTCATCGCCGAATAGGTTGATGCGGACGGCGAACTGTTCGTAGGCGGGGAAGACATCGATCGTGTCGCCGCGGACGCGGAACATGCCTCGCTGAAACTCGATGTCTGCGCGTTTGTACTGCATGTCATTGAGCGCCAAAAAGAACTCACGCCGATCGATCGTCTCGCCCTTGGTGATCGTCAGGACCTTGTTGCCGTAGGCGTCGGGCGATCCCAAACCAAAGATGCACGAGACACTTGACACCACGATCGTGTCGCGCCGGCTGAGGATATTGCTCGTCGCCGCCAGCCGAAGCTGGTCGAGCTCGTCGTTGCGCCCCGCGTCTTTCTCGATGTAAATATCCCGCTGGGGGATGTACGCCTCGGGCTGGTAGTAGTCGTAGTAGCTGACGAAATAGTTGACGCTGTTGTTTGGGAACAGCTCCTTGAACTCCTCAAAGAGCTGCGCCGCGAGCGTCTTGTTGTGGCTCAGGATGAGCGTTGGTTTTTGCAACCGCTCGATCAGGTGCGCCATCGTAAAGGTCTTGCCCGTGCCAGTAGCGCCGAGCAAACACGAATGTTTTGCCCCGCCCTTGACGCTTGCCTCTAGCTCCTTGATCGCCGTTGGCTGGTCACCTGTTGGGACGAATGGGCTGACAATTTTGAACGGGTTTGTGGGCATTGACTACTGGTACCGCTTTCCATCAAACTCGATCCAGCCGCCCTCGCGGTTGTTGCGGGGGGCGTGGTGTGTCCAGTGCAGCWCGCCGCCGCGATCATTCCATTCATATTGACCATAAATTGTAATTCTATTACCTTCTTCAACGGGGACGCGGTGGGCAAGGTCGATGTTGTGCGCGACAAGAACCGTTCCGCCGGTTTCGAGTTTGAGCAGCAGCCGCTGGTGGCGGGAGCCTTCGTCGTCGTCGGGCAACACCTTGACGATCTCGGCATCTTCGAGCAGCACCATCTCGCCCGAGATCTCGTTGTCGATCAGAAGCCGAAGCGCCGACTCGTCGCTCGCTGTCTCGGTTGTCTGCGCAGTCTTTGGTTCGCTGTCGATGACCACTTCTGATCGGGCTTCTGGTGTTGCAACATCCCGTGCAGCGGGCGGCGGYGATTGGTTCGTCGTGGAAGTGTCGGGCGAGTCGAGCAGGTCGATCCCAAAGATCAACTTGGCTGCGATGACCACCCCGACCAAGAGCACGCCGCCGACGGTGACCTTGGCCGCCTTTGTATTCTTCTTCGGAGTTGTCATGCCGGGGCCTTTCGTTGGGGTATTGATCGGCACTCTGGGGCGTGCCTAGTCGCCGATCTCATATTTACTTCCTGTGCAAGGAATATACCGGATCAGAGCAGCATTTTAGGAGAGTGGCATAGACCTTTGGGATATGTGACAAAGTGGTCAATATACCATCCCGATTGCCGCTCCGTGTTGGCAACTCAAACAGTGGTTGGCACCAAGTGCCCAAAGTAGGAAACCAGATCATGAGCACTCTCCTCGACACCGGCATGAACGCCCTCGATTTCTCCCGCGGCTTCACCATGAAGCTCCTCGAAGCAACCCCGGACGACGCATACCTCAAAGTCCCCTGCGAAGGCGGCAACCACCCCCTGTGGATCGTGGGCCATCTCGCAGCGACCGACGATGCCTTCCAAACCATGCTCGCAGGCAGCACATCAACGCTCTCGGAGTCTTGGGGCAAGCTCTTTGGAATGGGCAGCAAGCCCGTCTGCGATGCTGCTGCGTATCCCTCGCGTGATGAGATTGTCGCTGCCCTCGAACCGACACGGTCATCACTCAAGTCTTGGCTGGGTTCGCTCTCCGATGAGCAGCTCCTCGAACCTATCGAAGGCGATCTAGGCCAGTTCGCTAAGAACCRCGCCACCCTCATGGCCACCATCGCGTGGCACGAGGGGCTCCACGCCGGCCAGCTCGGTGTGGTCCGCCGCAGCCTCGGGATGCCGCCATTGTTTTGATCCGATTGCGGGGCGCACGGCTGCACCGTTTCAGTTATGATGGATCGCTATGCGGATAAAACGGCTGACAATCTTCGCTCTCGCCTCGATCGTACTGGGGATCGTCGTTGTCGTCGGTTCGGGGGGCGGCATGTGGTGGTCGTGGACGCAGTTCATGTCAGCCGGTTACGGCATCACCGTGCCGACAACCATCTCGCTCGATGTAGCCCCCGGCGATGAGATGGTCGTTTGGCGAGAACTTGCTGGCACGCATATCACCCAGAACCGCCCATCGCTCCCGCCGCCTGACGATTTAGACATTACGATTACCGACCGCCAATCCGGCGAAACAATCGAGACCATGCTCCACGACTGGCGCGTAGGCCAGCGAATTATGCCCGGGTTCGAGCGAAACCGACGCGCGATCGTGGCGTTTGTCGCGCCACCTCACGGCGAGATTACCGTCAGCGTCCAAGGCTCGTTCGATCACGAACAGGTGTACCGCGTCTCTCCCAGCGTCAGAAAATGGGCGGGCAGTGTCTTTCCAATGATCCAGGTCGGAGCAGGCTTTGGGGTGGTGCTTATTCTTGCCGGTGTGGCTATTCTGATCACAAAGGCAATCAAGCAAGAAAAAAGAACGCTGGCTCAGACCGACTACTAAATGTATCACCGGCTCGAAAGCAACTCACGCGGGCTTGCTCGCATCACAAGATACCCAGCAGGAATCGCAGCGAGAACCGTGACCGTGATGACCATCGCCCAGCCAAAGCCAATGCCAAGGACCGGAAAGTAAGGTTTGAGTTCGAGCCCGATGATGAGTGAGTTCATCCGGCGGCCCGCCCACGCGCCCTGCAGACCCATCGCCGAGCCGAGTACGCACGCCGCCGCCGCGATGATGAGCGCCTCGCCCACGACTAACCGGAGTAGCAGTGATTTCTGAGCACCAACACTGCGCAAAACGCCGAACTCGAAACGCCGCGCTTCGATGCCCGCCGCGATGAGGTTGGCGACCCCNAAGCACGCCACGATCATCGAGCACACGCCGACGATGGTCGATGCCCCGATCGCGCCGCCGAGAACATATTTAAGTTTGCTTTTGATCGCCCGCCCGCTCCCCGCGTCGAGGTAGGGGTAAGGAAACATCTCTGTCCGGATGATCTCGAGTGCCTCTGCATCATCGAAGCCATTTTCGATATCGATCTGAATGAGGTTGATCGAGGTGTTGCCGAATTTCTCGATCATGTCGTTACGAGAGCCGAACACAGCGTGGAGCGCCTGCTGCGTGTATTCCTCGCCGATGTTGAAGAACTTGCTGACGATTTCAAGGCCCGGGCTTGWCACAACAGCGACGATCTCGAATGAAAACTCCTCGTCGTTGCTTCGGCACACAAAGGTATCGCCGACACCCAGCCCCTTGGCGACCTTGAATTCGCGCGCGACCATGACCGCGCCGCCCTCGATCWGSNNNCGGCGCWKRKTRSTSYYTWYRWMRCYSWMGRYMRMMWRMMSCWYKGSYRGWTCRARSWAGATTTCTGGCTCGAACGCGATAAACGTCGACCGGTACTTGGTCATCCCTGAGATGCCAAAGGCATCGGTTTCGACGGGGTGCAGCGTAATAGCGCATGTGCCCGTCACAAACGGCAGCTCATCGAGCATTCGCTGCGCCTCGGGCGAGAGCGAATACCCGCTGACGAACGCGTCTGGGAACTTGAGGTTGCCCAGCCAGTCACGCATGAGCGAGCCGCCYTGKGTCCAGATCGAGATCATCAGCGCCAASCCGCCCATCATCGCGCCCGCTGTGAMCCCRAAYCGGTAYGGCGTCTGCGCGATCGTGCGTTCGAGCATCCKGCTTGGTARRTGMARCACCYTTGAAATCRCCGGCCCGAGCAGCTTKGACCCGATCACAACCGCGGGYACGCCGAGCATGAARTAGCCRACAAACATCGCCGGCAGYCCKAYRAAGAGATACAAGAAGAACACMACATCGCCGTCRCTAGGCAGGCCGACACACGCGAGCTGGATTAGAATTCCGATTATTCCAAKCACCGCAACAAGMACGATCGACTTTGCTTTGACCGATGTCGCCCTGGGGCTGAGCGCCCGAAGCGGGCTTGTGCTCGATGCCTTCCACGCCGGCCACAGCGCACCGATCAGCCCCGCAAGAATCGACCCGATCCCCGCGAGCGCGATGGGCCACCATGTGATGACAAGACCCGCGCGGAGTTGATCGCGCAGCAGGTACATCAGTACGCCGCAGAGAAAAATACCCATCGGCGTCCCGATGATCGCGCCAAGCCCGCCGATGATGAGTCCCGTGAGAATTTGACTCTTGGCGAGCTGGATTCTTTTGCCCCCGATGCAGCGCAGCACCGCGAGTTCGTGCTGGCGCTGGGCGACATCGACCGTCAGCCCAGTCATAATAATAAACGATGCTGACAAGAACGCGATCGCCGACGCGAGCACCATCCCGATCCGGCTTGCTCGCATGTTCTTGTGCAAGCCCGAAGTCACCTTTGCCGTCGTCTGCATAATCACGCGGCGCTCGGCGTCCTCTGAAAGCTCGCCAACGGTGCGCTCGACAAACGCCGCCGCATCGGTGCCTTCTTCCAGCAGGATCTCAACCGCCGAGATCATTCCTGGATTACCCGACAAACTCGCAAGCGCCGTGCGCGTCATGTACGCCTGGGGCCTGCCGCCCAGAGGCGGTGGCTCGACGATGCCGACAACCGTGAGAATCGCGCCTTTACGGTGCAACACAGCAGAGACCTGCTCAAGCGTGTCGCCGATCTGGATCTCAACGCGTTCGTTAAATCGCTCGGCCTCACTCTTGCTTAGCTCCGGCGCATCGAGCTGCTCGTTTTGCTTGAAAAGCACAGCAAGCATCGAGATCGCGCCGCCCATCGCGCCAGAGTTCCCCTGTCTCCCCGCGAGCCGATCGGCAAGGAGCGTGTCGATGGCAATCTCATGGTCGGCTTCGGGTAACCGACCCTCAACGATCGGCAGCGATCGGATGCGATCGGACTGCCCGACCTCGAACCCGTTGCCCATCGACTTCACATGTGTCTGGGTTCGCAGCAAGCGGTGGGGGCCGTCGTCGTCTGCAACCGGCCAATAAAGCTCAACCGTCGCGCGGAGCGAGAGCGGGTTCTCGATTCGGCCCGCGACCGCAACAACACCTTCCCATGTTCTTGCCTCGTCGATCCATGCCTCGTGGATCGTTTGTGCAGTATTTCTTGGTTTGATGACAACATCGGACTTGCCGATGGTCGAGGCGATGCGCTCGGTGAGGGAGCCTTGGATCGAGGTCATCGCGGTCGACACCGCCGCGATAAGCAGCGCCGACAACGCGACCGCAAGAACGAGCAGCGCCGTCCGATTACGCCTTGCTAGTAAGCTCCGAATAGCGAGCCGCGACGCCGAGCCCATCGGCACCCTCCACATCAAATGTACCGATCATCTTGCCGTCGGCAAGCACAAACACACGCTCACAATGAGCCGCAGCCGTCGCCTCGTGTGTCACCATCACCACCGTCATGTCGTCTTCTTTGGCGATCTCGCCCAGCAGCACCCAGAGCTTGGCGCTCGAAACCGAATCCAGATTCCCCGTCGGCTCATCYGCRARCARCACCGGCGGCKWRWAGARCAGCGMMCGSGCGATCGCRACCCGYTGCTGCTCRCCGCCCGASAKCGCNTKCGGSANRRTGMTCMRYCCGRTCSSYSAGMYCSARMMGRTCSAGCAACTCSWCSSYCCGCTTGCGCGTTTCTTTGGCATCATGCCCCTGAAGATCACCCGGCAGGCTCACATTCTCTATCGCGTTGAGTGTCGAGATCAGGTTGTACTGCTGGAACACGATCCCGATCTTCGAGCCGCGAAATATCGTCGCTTCGCGTTCGCCCAGCGAGTGGATCGCTTGCCCCGCGATATGAATCTCGCCGGCGTCCGGGCGGTCAAGTGCGCAGAGCAGATGCAAGAGCGTGCTCTTGCCGCAGCCCGAGCGTCCCATGATCGCGTAGAAGCCGGGCTTGTCGATCGACATGTCAACGCCGCGGAGCGCTTGCACAGACCGGTCGCCCAGGCCATACGACTTTGTGACTCCTGTGCATCGGATCATGCCGGTTGTTGCCGGTTGGGTTGTGTCGATTTCACACCCAATCAGCTCGGGTTCTTCTGCTCGTAGGTCTCGCCGTCCATCAGCGATTCGATCGTGCTGGCATCGGCGGGCCGGAGCTTAACGAGCCAGCCGTCACCGAATGGGTCCGTGTTGAGCAGGCCCGGGTCGTCTTCGAGTGCCGGGTTGACCTCGACGATCGTGCCAGCAACGCCCGTGTAGACATCGCTTGAGGTCTTGACGGATTCGACCTCGCCGATCTCGTCGCCCGCTTCGAGCACGGTGCCTTCGCCTTTGAGCTCGACGAAGGTGATATCGGTCAGTTGGTCAACCGCAAACTGGGTCAGCCCGATGACGATCAGGTCGCCGTGGGGCATGTGCCATTCGTGAGATTCGGCGTAGCGGCGGTCGTCTGGTACTGACATAGGCATGGCTCCGTAGCTGGTCGTGGGCCGCCTCCTTGGCGTGCTTGGCCCATACTAGGCTTAGCTTGATGGATCAACGAGCCGCGACCGTGAGGGAGCGAACTCCGTGCTCCCGGCATATCAGACCGCTTCCTTACGGTCGCGGCTCGTCAGGATTCCAAATCCGTCAAACAGAACCTCATGAAAGACAACACACCATTCCCCCGCTCGCTGGCCAGCACGCATTGTCTGCCATACGCTGATCCAACCCATGCTGCTCACCCTCCACACCGATTCCGTTCGTTCGATGATCAAGCCCTCCCGCAAGGGGGCCAAGCCCAAGCTCGCTCTGGACGATCTCCCAGCGTTCGCCCGGCAAACCCTCGACCTGCACGGCCTGAATATCACCACCGACCTCCTCGTCGGCGCAACCCCCTCTCTGCTCGAGAAGTTCCGCGAACGAGCCGACAAAGAGCGGTGCTCCTGCCTCTTGCTGATCGAATCAGAGCCGATGAAACTCGCCCACGAGAGCGACAAAATCGGAAACGCAGGCGTGGACCGCATCCGCAAGGTGCTTCGGGCCGCTCACATCCTCGGGTGCAACGCTGCTGCCATCTCGATCGACAGCACAGACTCGGACGACTTCCTCGACTTCACCGTGGACCGGTTCCGCCAGATCGTCGAAACCGCTGACAAACTCGACATGAACATCCTGATCTCGCCCACCAAGGGCCTGACCGCAAAGCCCGAACGCGTGACGGAGTTGATTAAAAAGATCGGCGGCTTCCGTGTGGGCACGCTCCCAGACTTTGCAGCAGCCGTCGCATCGGGCGACCCGGAGGCGTACCTCCGCAAGCTCGTGCCTTACGCCTCGGTGATTAGCGCGACGACGGTCGAATTGACCGAGCCTGTGATGCCCGAGCATCCCCCCGAGCCGGAGCCTAAGAAAGAAGAGCCGAAAAAAACCGAACCAGCAGCCCAAGAGCCAAAGGTCGAGGGCGAAGAGACTGAAGAGACGGCAGAAAATCTCGACGAAGCCGAGTTGGGCGGCGACGGGCTCAAGGGCCTGCTCGATGCGCTGCTGGGAAGCGACGATTTCGAGGATGAGGAGCCTGCTCCGCCGGTCCACAAGCCCTACGAACTCCAGCCTCTGCTCAGCACGGTCGCTGCGATCGGATTCGACGGCACGATCGCGGTGCGGTATACCGGCAAGGGAGATGTCTCAAAGGGGACGGACCTGAGCAGATGGGCATTGGACCACGCGATAGGTGTGGCGACCGCAAAAAAGAAGAAGTAAACTGTGGAGCAGCGGACCGATTCCAAGGCGATGAGCACGTGACGACTTTGACCGACGACCAGAAGACCACCGTGACCAACGATGCCGGGATTCCGACCCGAGGCCCCATCGTCGTCACACTCGACGGCCCAGCGGGCACGGGCNAATCGACCGTCGCCCGGCTCCTTGCCGCAAGGCTGGGGCTTGATTTTCTCGACACCGGCGCGATGTACCGGGCAGCCGCCGCCATCGCTCTTGACCACGCGCTGGATCTTTCGGACACCGCCGTCGTCCTCGCCAAGATTGTCGATGCGGACCTGCACTTTGACTGGACCACTGATCCGCCCGCGATTCTTGCGTGGCTCAAACCCCTCAACGATCGCATCCGCCAGCGGGATGTGACCAAGGTCGTCTCGCAGATCGCAGCGATGGGCAAGCTCCGCGAGCACATGGTCCGCAAGCAACGGCTCATCGGTCAGCAGCACCCGCGGCTCGTCACCGAGGGCCGGGACCAAGGCTCGGTGGTCTTTCCCGATGCCGCCGTCAAGTTCTATCTCGATGCAGACCCCGCGGTCCGGGCGCGCCGTCGGCGCGAGCAACTGCTCGAAGCGGGCATCAAAGCGCCGAGCGAGGATGTGCTGCTCCAGGACATCCTGCTGCGCGACTCGCGCGACTCGACCCGCCAAGACGGCCCGCTGATCTGCCCGGTCGATGCGATGCGCATCGACACCAGCCCGATCTCCATTGGTGAGGTTGTCGATCTGCTCGCCATCAAGGTCCGCGTCAAACTGGCAGCCAAGCCGTCATGAGTGAGCAAGCCCCAAGGCGTCGCGGCCCGATCTACTTTGTGATCCGAAACCTCTGCTGGTTCTTCAACAAGATCACCACGCGGGCGGTCTTTCTGCACGCGGACCGCTTGCCGATCGATGGCGCGTACCTGATCGTTGCCAATCATCAGTCGTTCCTCGATCCGCCGCTGATCGGGTGCAACATCACCCAGCGCGACATCACCTATCTCGCGAGGTCGAGCCTGTTCAACAACCCGATTTTCGGCGGGGTTCTCAAACGCATCAATGTCATCCCGATCCGCGATGAAGCCGGCGATATCCAAGCCATCCGCGACATCATCGCACGCCTCAAAAACGGCGAAGCGGTCCTTATGTTCCCAGAAGGCGCGCGGAGCTTTGATGGGCAGATGGTCCCGTTCCGCAACGGCGCATCGCTGATTATCCGCAGGGCCAAGTGTCCGGTGATCCCAGTCGCGGTGGAGGGCGCGTTTGATGCGATGCCAAGAACCGGCAAGTGGATCAAGCCCCGTAGTCGAACGATGGTCATGTTCGGGCACCCGATCCCGTTTGCGGATCTCAAGGGCCAAGACATGAACGCCAAGCTTCAGCACGAGATCGAGTCGATGCGTTTGGCGCTCCGCACTGAACTCCGGCGGCGCACCGGCGGCAGGTTCCCGCCCAAAGGACCGGGCGATCAGGTCTTTGGCTCTGCGTCGGATTCTTCCGCTGGCTCAGCTTCATCTTCTGGCTGATCCGGCTTTGCCGCGGGTTCCCAGGCGCGAAGCCCCTGCCAATTCAGTTCAAAGTCAAACTCGACCATCGGGCCGACCACTGTCGGGTATTCAAAGACACCCCGCGAGGTTCGGCTCTCGTTAAAGACAGGCTTGGCGATCACGAGCGAGGTCAGTTCCCATTTGCCGGTCTCTGAGCCGCGTCTGTATTGTTCCTGAAAGCGCTTTGGAAACTGGACATCAAACGCATCACCGATGGGCAGGCCGTTGGCTTCGTCGAGCACGGTCATGCGGACGACGAGCGCATCTTTACCGAGGTGTGTCATATCTTCGAGCCGGACGAGCCATGTGCGTTTGCCGCGGAGGTTCTGGTGGGTGAGCCTGCACCAGCGCCTGAGCTGTTTGATGAACTCGGCGCGCTCGGCTTGGGTCTCTTGCGGAGCGCTTAGCAGCGTGACCCGGTACTGGCTCTTGAGCTCACGCAAAAGCGAGTCGGGCGAAGCCAGCGGGTCGGCTGGGGTTTGCGCCATCGGTATCGGCGGCGGGAGCGCATCGGTCGCACCGAGCTGGTTGCGAAGTGCCGCGATGAGGCCCTCGGTTTGCCGGAGCGTGCCCATCAGCGCCCGCCGTTCGCCAAGGAGCCGATCGACCTGGGCCTCGAGCCGGAGCACCCGCGAGATCTGCTTTTCAAGCTCATCGCGCAGCGCCCGGTTCTCTTGGATCAGCTCAGCTTTGTCGCGGGGCTGGGCATCGGCTTGGCCGACAACGAGCAGCGACATCAGCAACAGAATCGAGCCGGTCAACATGAGCACACGCATTGGACTGGTCCTTGTTTCTTGCTCGGGGCATCTTTGGGCCTGTGCCCATGTACACTGTACCGCGCGCAGAGACCCGTGCCGCGGATTGACCCATGCTCGCAGGRACCACAGAACCACGCCCCGTCTCCCGTGACGAGCTAATCAGCCCAGAGCTGGCGGCACGCCTAGACAGGTTTGATGTCAAAAGCCGCAAGGTGTTCCCCGGCGCTTTGCCCGGCGAACGGCGATCCAAGCGCCGGGGCCGATCCGTCGAGTTCGACGACTACCGCAACTACTCGCCCGGCGACGACCTCCGCCACATCGACTGGAATGTCTACGCGAGGCTCGATCGCCTCTTCATCAAGCTCTTCCGAGAGGAAGAAGACCTCGCCCTGCACATCATGCTCGACACATCCGCTTCGATGGATGTCGGCAAACCCTCCAAACTTATCTTTGCGCACCGCCTAGCGATGGCGCTGGGCTATCTGGGACTCGTCAGCAACAACCGCGTCAGCGTGACTTCGTTTGCCAGTCGGGCCGGCACACGCCAACTCGCCCCGATGAGGGGGCGCAAGAATGTATCCCTGCTCAGCGACTTCCTCCTGACCAATCTCGAAGAAGCCCCCGACGGCCCGAGCCAATCTAAAGGCGAAGACTTCAACGCCTCGCTCCGCCAGTTCGCCGCCCGCCGAGTCGGCAAAGGGGTGGTTGTCGTGCTCAGCGATTTCCTGATCCGCGAGGGCTACAAGAACGGGCTGGGCATGCTCGCCGACACAGGCAAGGGCGGCTTYGACACGACCTGTATCCAGATTCTCAGCCCGGGCGAACTCGATCCATCAGAAGAAGAAGGCCGAGTCGCCGGCGATCTSCACCTGACCGACAACGAAACCGGCCAAGGYGCCGAGGTCACRGTGTCGGCGGAATTGCTCGAGAGCTACAAGCGGGCGGTGGTCAGTTACTGCGATGAACTCGCGCACTTTTGCCGATCACGCAAGATAAAGTGTTCACAAGTCAGCACCGAAACCCCGCTCGACGAACTCATGCTCAGCACATTCCGTCGGATCGGGTTGTTGTCGAATCGTTGATCCTTCCTTACGAGCCCGAAGCGCAAGCGA
>NVSP01000039.1 GCA_002732755.1 Phycisphaera sp. | reverse complement strand
CCCGCCTCTAGAAACAAATACTGGCCCAGAATCTTGAGTTGGCAATGCTTGGTCAGGCGTGCTCATTTCATATCCGTCGTCACACTCGCACTATCCGTTGTGGGTTTAAATACTGAGTCCACACCATTGGGTGTGTGCGTTGGCATCGCAGGCTGGGAGACCGGAGCATGGGTCACAGACACGCCGACAATCGAGATTCCGAGTTCATCTGCTTTTTCGAGCATCGCAAATCGATCAAGCATAATCACATCGCCCGCGGCGATCGCCAAACAAGTGCCCCCGTGCTTGTGCAGGTTTTCTAAGGTTTGAAGTCCAACGGTAGGCACATCGGATCGGCGATCATGCTGAGCACGGGCGCCCTTGACAAGTGTCCACCCGCCGCGTCGGCACAGGTTGCCGGTGCGCTCGATCATCCGGTCGGTGCCTTCGACGGCTTCGACCGCGATGACATCCCGGTTGCGCACAGCGATGGCTTGCCCGATGTCGAGCCGGAGCGTCTCGGTCAGCAGCGGCCAGACAAACTTAATGTCCGCCATCTGCTCGGTCGTTGGTTTACGCCGGGTCATGATGCCGCTGGTTGCGAGTTGGTTGCCGATAGACATGGTTGAATCGATGAGGCTGACTCCGCAGCGGTCGAGTTCGTCGGCGACCGCCCGGAGCAGGGCGTGGGATCGCCGATCGTGACGGAGCTTACTGTACCAGATCACCATGGTCCGCAGATCCGGTATCGATTTGGCAAGCTTCAACGGATCGTGCATGAATCGGGCTTTGTCAACATTGCCCACCATGATCGCGTGGTGAACCCCCAGCCGACGAAACGCCTTGCCCCAGCCCCCGACCCGCAACAGCCCAACCGTCTTGAACGAATCGCACAAGAGCGGCAGCTCCGGGTCGAACATTCCCGCAAGCCCGAGGCAATGGACCGGGTGGCCCGCTTCTCGAAGCCCCTCGGCAACGAGCGGTGGCAGACGCCCACCGCCCGCGATAAGACCGATCGCTGTCGGTGGTGGCGGGGGGTCGGGCAGGATGGTCAGCGGTGAGGGCATGGGTGTGTCAGCATTCTAGATCGGCACGATCAGCCGAACTGCCCACAATAGAACATTCTCCAAACACCTCCATTGCCCGATGGCTGCGGCTTTCTGGGGGATCATGCCGATACCGGAGGACATGGCCCAGCCGAACCAGCAACCCGGTACTCAGCCCAGCACCACGGGCAGGCCCTATCTCCGCATCTATTTCAAGTGCGCCAACCAGTACATCCGCGTCTACCGCAAACCCGAGGACACCGAGTATGTCGCAAGGTGCCCAAGCTGTGGCATGGCCAAACGCTTTCGGGTCGGCTCGGGCGGCACGGGCCAGCGGTTCTTCGAGTTGTCCTGCAAGTAGCCGACATAGACTCGATCCGTGAGTGCCACCCAACCGTTTTCGATTCCCCGCACGACCAGCCGATGCGCCAAGACCGGCGAGCCGCTGGAGCCGGGCCAGACCATGGTCGTTGTCCTGCTCGAACGCGATGGCGACGAGGAACTCGATCGCCTCGACTACTCGCTGGATGCGTGGGAAAGTGGGACTCGGCCCGAGGACGAGCGCAAGGTCTTTGCGACCTGGCGCACCCAGGTCCCAGAGCCGGGCAAAAAGCAGGACCCGCTCATCAGCGCCGACGGTTTGGTCGATCTCTTCGAGCAACTCGGCGGCACCGATGACCCTCGCCGACTCGCGTTCCGCTATGTCCTCACATTGATGCTCATGCGCAAACGACTGCTCAACTATGTCGGCACCGAAGACGGTCAGCTTCTTGTCTTGCCCAAGGGCGCAGAAGAAGGCACCGAGCCGACGCGTGTGCATGATCCGCAGGCCGCGGGCGAGCTTGATGAAGAGGCGCTGATGCAACTCGCTGAGCAGGTCGAGCAGGTTCTGGAATCAAACGATGGGTAACACCCAAAGACTCGGCGCACTTCTTTGCGTAGTGGTGATGCTTCTTGGTTGCCAATCAGTGCGGTCAGGCCTGACCGAAGAACAGCAAACAACTCTGCCAACCTATGACAAGGTTCAGGCACGCGCAGATGAACGCGTCGGCGCGATCGATCGGTTCTGGGCGACAGCGGTGGTGGGGCTTCGGTATGTCGATGTCGACGGCAAGAAACGCAGGCAGCAGGGCGAAGGGCACTTTCAGGTTGTCAAACCAGCAAATGTCGCGCTGACCATCGGCAAACTCGGCGAGATATATCTCCTGCTCGGCTGCGACGACGATCAGTTCTGGTGGATCGAACGCCTCGACGAGAAAGTTGCCTATGTTGGCGATCAGAACGGCGCCCGCGACCTCGCGCTTCGGCGCATGGGTGTGCCGGTCTTGCCGACGGATCTCCTGATGCTCGCCGACCTCAACGCGTGGCCCGCGCCGGGTTCAGAATCTGCGGGTACGGTCATCGAGTGCGAGCGAGAAGATTTCGATCCATCGCAGATTTTTGCGGTGCGGTTCGTTGAGCCTGATCGGATTCGTGTTGTGTACCTGACCCGCCTCGCGTTTGAGCCGGTCGGGGTTGATCTGATCTCGCCCCGTGGCGAACTCATCGCGCGCTCTGACTTGTCGAACTTTGAACGCGTGCTCAACCACATCGACCCGCTTCAGCACCAGCGCGTGCCGACACGCATCACGGTCGAGGTGCCAAGCGCCCAGTCACGCATCGAACTGACACTGAGCCGAGCCGAGATTTCTAGCCGAAGACCAAAGCCGGTGGTGTTTGATTTCAGCGAACTTGTCCGCCGATTCCGCATCGACACAATCGTCAGGCTCGAAGACATCCAGCGCGAGCCAGCACCATGATCCCCCGGCTGATTCTGCTCGTACTCCTCGTGGTCGGTTGCATCGCGCCATGTGCCAACGCCCAACTTGCGGGCACCGCGGGCATCGACTACGCCTCCCACGGCTGGGTCATCGCGCAGGTTCCGGGCGAAGAACAAGCAACCCTCGTTCACATCCCGCCCCGCGTCCCGACGGGCAAAGCGATGCCCTCGCCGGGCGGCAGGCTCAAAGCGGCGGCGTCGCTGAGTGAGGCACCGAGCTTTCTCGCAGCCGACGGCGCGAGCGTGTACATGGTCTTTGCACCCGAAGACGACGGCTCGCATCAGGTCGCGCAGTTGAGTGTCATACCGACAACGGTGCGGGACAACTGGGTGCGACAGCCAAGTGATCGGCTCCGCTTTCTCCCGGCTATCACTGGTGTCGATGCGGTGCTCGGGCTTGCGGTTGACAACGGCGTGCTGACGGCGCTCGCAACAGAAGGCCGATTCAGGTTCCTGCTCGAACTGGGCAACACCGGCTGGGAACGCCGGGAGTTTGAGTCGCAGTGGTCCGAGACTCTGGTCAGCACCATGAGTGCTTCAGAGCAAGGCCTGCACATCATTGAGCACCTCAGCGACACGGTTGTACTTCACTCCCGCACCGATGACACATGGATGCGAACGGTGTTCCCGGTCCAAGGGGCGATGGAGTACCCGCTGATCGCAGGCATGCGCATAATCGGTGTGTACCACGGCGAGGTCATCGGTGTTGTCCGAAACGATCCGAGATCAGAGGTCTGGTCGTTTGGCGTTGACGGGCCGATCAGGCTGGGAACGATCGATCCGCCGGGTATCCCGCTGGCGGGAGCCATTCTGCAGAGCACGGGTCGGCTTGTGCTTGTGTGGACCAACGCGGGTGAGCGCACGGAGGAGATCGAGTCGGATCTGTCCGCGCCCAATATCTCCAACCCCGTTCGCAGGGTGATCGAGTTCAGTTTGATCGAAGGCAAGCCGCTCTACACGGGGCAGGCGGTCGCGCGCTCGCCGGTCTCGGTCGGCGAGTTTCGGCACCTCGCCCTCCTGATGATGCTGCTCATGGGGCTCGTGCTGCTGCTCGTGCTCCGGCCCCCGCCCGAGGGCGATGTCATCGTGCTCCCGCCGGGGCTTGCGATCGCCGGGCCGGGCAAACGCCTGATGGCGACGATTCTTGACGGCTTGGTCGGCCTCTTCATCGTGTCCAGGGTGATGGACCTGAGTTTGCTCGAAACGCTCGGCCCACTGGCGGTCCCGGCGACGGGGCGCCTCGATGTCTTCCCCCTTGTGCTCGCGCTCATGGTCAATGTGTTCCACTGCTCCGTCGGTGAGGCGGTCTTTGGGCGGTCGATCGGCAAGGCGATCAATGGGCTGATCGTCGCAAGGGTGGACAAGTCGGCCAAGGCGTTGCCTGCCGGGCAGTTTCGACCGCCGACACCCATGCGGGCGTTGGCTCGGAACATGATCAAGTGGTTCGTTCCTCCCGTCTCGATGCTTGTCTTGACCGACCCGAGCGGTCGGCACCGGGGCGATCTTCTGGCGAGGTCGGCGGTGCTTTGCCGGGCGGCCCCCCCGTTATCGGACCACTAGGACTGGGTGCATCTCGACCATCGGCGATTTCTGCGCACCCGCGGGTCAAGCCTGCGCCCGTCTCCTCCCGATAACCCTTTCTGTGGATGCCGCGCAACGGGTGCGCGGTGTTCTGGGAGTGCGTAGTGGCGGACGATGTCGTTGACATTGAGATAGACCCCGGCAAGAAGACCTGGCGAGAGCTTTGGCAGGTGCCGACGCTCGCGCTGGCGGTGGTCTTACTGCTGGCGGGCCTGATCGGCGTGGTCGCGACCCGTCCAAAGCCTGACATCAACGGCATGATCCGCATCGCTGAGACTCGCCTCGAACGGGGCGACCACGCGGGCACGCTCGAAATGCTCAACGGCAAAGTGCGCCAGCATGTCGATGCGCCATTCTTTACCGATGCCCACTTGCAACAGTTCCATACTTTGCGAGGCCGGGCCGTCGCCAAAGGGCAGCGGGAGCTGGGTGTCCAAGAAACGCAGAACTACGAATCTGTTTTGAGTGAGTTCAAAGCCGCTGAGAAAGCGGGCGCCAAACTCGGTAACGAGGACCAACTCCTCCGGCTCGAATCGCTGATCGCAACTGAGCAATACGACGAGGCAACAGACCGGCTCGAACGCCTCGACGATGAGCTGTCGGCAGAACGGATTGCGCTGCGAAAGAGAATCATCGAGGTTGCGATGGGTGCCAGGCATCCCCGCATCGAACTTGCAGAGAGTCACCTGCTCACCTTGACAAGAGACCCGATGCTCGGTGTTGATGACCGTTGCTGGGCCGCGGCAAGGCGAGCAGAGATTCAGCTCGATCAGGGCTTTATCAATGAAGCGATCACCGGGATTCTCCGCGAGATGCCACGGGTCGCCTCGGCCAAAGCCGGCGCACGGGGCGAGCTATTTACGCTGCTGGGTCGTGGTTACATGGAATCTGGCGCGGTTTCAGAAGCGCGCAAGCAACTCGAACGCGCAACGGAACTTATTGATTCGGATGATGATCTGTTTGCACAAACGCTGATGCAACTCGGGCGATCGCTTGAATTGACCGGCGAGATGGAGCTTGCGCTCGAACAATTCGAGCTTGTAACGCAGGACTACGCGGGATCAAAGTCGTACCTCCCGGCGATGCTTGCTCGCGGCGATGTGCTCTCGGCGATCTCTGAGACGGACCCGGCGCAGTACAGCAAAGAAGAGTCGATCGGGGCGTATGTCAGGTTTGTTGATGAGGCGGTCGGGCGCGCGCCGGAGCCGTTGCTGCTCGAAGCGATCAAGAGCATGCTTCAGCGGAGCGAGGAACAGTTTGTCAAGAATGATTTGGTCGCCGCCTCGCAGTATGTGCAGCTCGCCGAGGACATCCACGGCATCCTGGACACGCCTGTCGAAGTTTTACATATGCAGGCAAGAGTGAATTTTGCGATGGCAGAAGAGATGCTCCGCGGCGCGATCACAGGCGAGGCGCATGTGATCGACCTCGCAGATGCCGACCCTGTCACACGGGCGCAAACGCAGCGGCACTACATCCGCGCCGCCGACTACTACCGCAGGCTCGCAGACCGTATCGCAGGAACCGACGACGACGCGGCGTACGCGCATAGCCTGTGGATGGCTGCCGACGCGTTCGATCGAGGCGGTGATGTCGCTGAAGCCATCGCCGGGTTCTCTGAGTTCGCCATAAGTATCACCGACGACCCCCGCGTCCCCGAGGCCCAGTTCCGCCTCGCCCGCGCGTATCAAGCCTCGGGCGACTATTCGCTCGCGGCGCAGCAGTTCGAGGGACTCCTGACCGATTCCCACGATGAACGCCTCGGCAAAAATGTCGGCCCCTTTGCGGTGCTCAGCCATGTCCCGTTGGCGCAGGTGTATCTTGCCGACATTGACAGTGACAACGACAGTCGGGCCGAGGAACTACTCAATATTGTGATCCGTGGTGAACTGGGTGATGTCAATTCCGACGCGTTTGCGATGGCGCTCGCCTCGATCGGTCAGGTCCACTATCTCAAGGGTCAATACCCAAGAGCGATCGAGAGCCTGACCGAAGCGGTGGCGAGGAACCCGGGGACTCGGGATATTCATCGGCTGCGTTTCCTGCTGGCCGACTCGCGCCGACTTGAGGCCGAGATGATTACGCAGACGCTCACACAAGGTTCGATTGCGCCATCGGTCGCCAGAGAACTGATAGGCAAGCAAACCGAGCATCTTACGATCGCCGCCGGGCTTTTTGCCGATGTGCGCGACGGCCTCGAAGAGGTCGATCCACGGCGAAGAACCGCGCTGGAAACGATGTACCTGCGTAACAGCTATTTTTATGTCGGCGACTGCGCGTTCGATCTGGGYGAGTTCGAGACCGCGATCCGGTCGTATTCGATCGCCAAGGATCGCTACGCAGAAGATGCGGCTTCGCTTATCGCGATGGTGCAGATTTTCAATTCATATTTCGAGCTTGGCGATCTCGAACGAGCACGAACCGCTAGCGAGCGGGCGCGAAGATTTTACGAAACGCTGCCAAAAGAAGCGTGGGAAGACAAGTCGCTGCCGATGACGCAGGCGGATTGGGAACGATGGCTCGATTCAAGCTATGAACTCGCAGCGATGCGCACGGATGGGCTTGGCGGGTAACGACAACGGGTCAACGAGCGGCGGAGTCTGCTCAGGAAGGGTCACGGATGACCGGACAAGAAACTCAGAACAACGCCCCGCTTGTGGCGCTCGTTGGTGAGCAGATCGAGCTCTACCAGAAGCTGGACTCGCTGAGCCTGCGCCAGCATGTTCTGATTGAATCCGACGATACCGATGGCCTCTTGCAGGTGCTGGGCGCTCGGCAGGAACTGATCGAACACATCACGGATTCGGCTGCAAAAATGGCGCCCTACCGCGCGCGGTGGGACGATCATGTCCGCGAACTCAAAGACAACGAACGCAAGAGCCTGCGCAAAGGGCTGGRCGATCTCTYTGMAATGATGGCGTGCATCGCCGAGCGCGATGAGGTCGATCGTGTTGCGATGGAAATCAGGCGCGAAAAAGTCAAGATTCAGATCACCGGCGTCAAACGAGGATCCGCGGCGGTCAGTGCGTATGGAGGTGTCGCTGCTCCACGCAGCCCAAGGTTCCAGGACCGGGAGGCGTAGCGGGTGACGGAAACGACGCAGACAATCGAGTCAACAGGCACGATGAGTGTTGCCGAACTGGGTGAGTTGTTCGGCGCGTTCAACGAAGTCACCAATCGGCTGCAAGAAACGCACGAACGGCTCACCGGTGAAGTCGTCAGGCTCAAGGGCGAGCTTCGGCGCGCAAACGATGAGCTTGATCGGTCGCGTCATTTGGCAGCGCTCGGTGAAATGGCAGCGGGCATCGCTCACGAGGTCCGCAACCCGCTCGGCTCGATCGGGTTGTACGCAGAGATGCTGATCGCGGACCTCGTTGACCGCG
Organism: Phycisphaera sp.; assembly: GCA_002732755.1. Lineage (GTDB taxonomy): Bacteria > Planctomycetota > Phycisphaerae > Phycisphaerales > UBA1924. Next base: position 7,537 of record NVSP01000039.1, on the reverse strand, counting down.
CACCGGAACAGGTCATCGCAGAGAAAATCAAACGCGCGGTCACCGGGCTTGATGCGGTTGTCGGCGATGTGCTCACTTTTAGCCGGACCATGCAGATCAGGCCAGCGATGATCGAGATCGTCGAGGCAATCGAGCGGGCCAAGGCGAGTTGCTGCGATGTGCTGGGCGGTTGTGAGTGTGTAGCGGGAACGACCGATGTTGGCGTTGTGGTTGAAGCCGATCACGCGTTGCTTCAGCAGGCTCTGGTCAACATCGTGCGCAACGCTGCCGAAGCCGCCAACGACAACCGCCAGCATCGCACGCCCGCGGTCGAGATCGGCTGGGAGCAGACAACCATTGACCGTGACGAGGACAAGATCGACGGCGTGTGCCTACGGGTCACAGACTCGGGGAGCGGCCTCACGGATGAGGTCAGGGAGCGGATGTTCAACCCGTTCTTTACGACCCGCAACATCGGGACGGGGCTTGGGCTTGCCATCGTACACCGGATTGTCGATGCGCACGGCGGGCAGATCCGCGTACGAAACGCAAAAAAGAGCGAGCGGTTCCCTGGGGGGGCCGTGATTGAACTGCTGCTTCCTGTGAAAYATGAAATTATTAAACAACACGAGACAGACCGCCCATCCGCGGCTGCGGATGAGGTGAGGAGCGATCGATGAAGACAGTGCTTGTGGTCGATGACAAAGAGATGATGCGCGACAGCGTGGGTTCCACGCTCCAGCGAGCCGGGTTCGCGGTGATTACGGCAGAGAACGGGGAGCAGGCGCTGACCGCTGCTGCCAAACGCCGCCCCGATGCGGTCATTACTGATCTGAAGATGCCGGGCTTGACCGGCATCGAGCTGCTCGAGCGGTTGCGCGAGATTGATACCGAACTCCCGGTTGTCTTAATGACTGCGTTTGGCACGATCGAGACGGCGGTCTCGGCGATGAAGCTTGGCGCGTTTGACTACATCACTAAGCCGTTCCAAGGCGATGAGCTTGTGATCGCGGTCAAACGCGCGTGCAAGCACGGCGGGCTTGTGCGCGAAAACGCGGTTCTCAAAGCCCAAGCCTCGCACGAAGCGCCGGCGAAGTCTGGCGAACAACTCTACGGGCTTGATCGTTTAATCGGGACATCGCCCGCGATGCGGCGTGTGCGAGAGCAGGTCGCGGCGGTCGCCGAGAGCCTTGGGACGGTGCTCGTCGTCGGCGAGAGCGGCTCGGGCAAAGAAGTTGTCGCGCGTGCGATCCACGAGGTMAGCTCACGCCGAGACGCGGCGATGCTCGCGGTCAACTGCGCAGCGCTGAGTGAGTCGTTGCTGGAATCTGAATTGTTTGGCCACGAGAAGGGGGCGTTTACGGGTGCCGACCAACTCCGCAAGGGCCGGTTCGAGCTTGCCGACCGAGGGTCGATCCTGCTCGATGAGGTCAGCGAGATCCCGTCGTCGCTCCAGGCCAAGCTGCTGCGCGTGTTGCAGGAGCGCTCGTTTGAGCGTGTCGGTTCGAGCCTGACGATCGGTGTTGATGTGCGCGTAATCGCGACGAGCAACAGAGATCTTCCAAGATCCGTTGCCAAGGGCGATTTCAGGCAGGACCTGTTCTTTCGGCTCAATGTGCTCCCGATTCATCTCCCGCCGTTGCGCGAGCGTCCGACCGATGTGCCCGCGCTTGCGGAGTATTTCGTGCATCAGATTTCGACGCGTGAAGGCGTGGATGCGATGAGCTTCTCGCAGCAGGCCTTTGTGTTGATGGAGAAGTATGCTTGGCCCGGCAATGTKCGYGARCTTNNGAAMATCTGNGWGCNRCGNCKGKCGTGCTCGGCAAGGTCCGGGAGTCCAAGGTAATTGGGAGCGACACGATCGAGCCGTGGCTCGGGATGATGGGCGTTGACCTGACGCCTGACCCGTCGATTCATATGCGAGGCGGCGCAACGGCTGCGTTTGTCGAAGCAGCGGGTGGGCAAGCCGAGCATGCGATCCGTCATAATGAGCCGGTGGCGATCGGCGAAGTGCGTCCTGCAAGCAGCGCACTTGCGGACATCATTCGGCCCGATGTGACGCTCGAAGAACTCGAGCGCGATGCGATCGTCCGCACGCTCGAACGCTTCGGCGGGCACCGCCAGAAAACCGCCAAGAGCCTCGGCATCGGGGTGCGGACGCTGGGGCTCAAGCTCAAGAAGTGGAAAGAGATGGATATCGTTTCGCAGTCTCTCTGAGCCGATGGCGCAAACGCGGGGGTTGGCCCGGCGTTTGCTGGATGTGAGGAACGCATGATGTTCAATTTAATCCTCAGCTCTGGTGCCATGCCATCGTTGGAAATGACGATCCGCTTTGCTGCGCAGCGCAACAAGCTGATTGCTCACAACATCGCCAACATCACGACGCCGAACTTTGAGCAGAAGGATGTGTCGCCACAAGACTTCCAGAAATGGCTTGCAGAGGCGGTGGATGAACGGCGAGATCGAACGGGCGGGATGCACGGCGACCTGCGGACCAGCGGTGATCGGCAGTTTGTGCAGCGCAAAGACGGCGGGTTCGAGCTGAATCCGCTCTCGAGTGTTGGTGGCGTGCTGGCGCACGACCGCAACAACCGCGACCTCGAACACCTCATGCAGAATCTGTCTGAAAACCTCTCGGCGTACCAGGTCGCCACGGACCTGATGCGTTCACAGATGGGCACGCTGCGGGTCGCCATCACGCAACGGGCGTAAGAATGTTTCACACAAAGGGACTCTGACCGATGTACAGCTCACTCGACATTTCAACCAGCGGCATGATCGCCCAGCGAACCCGGCTTGATGTCATCAGCGCCAATATCGCAAACAAGAACACGATCCTCGATGCGCAGGGCAACTACAACCCGTACCGCAGGCGCATCGCGTATATGTCGGCGGGGAATCCAAACGCAGCCTCAAACAGGGGGCAGCAGATGGGTGTGCATATCGCTGAGATCGGGCAGGATCAGTCGCCCTTGAAATTGAAGTACGCTCCGAGCAGCCCGTACGCCGATGAATCGGGATACATCAAGGAGCCGAATATCGACACGACGACCGAACAGATCGATGCGATGGAAGCCGTCCGGGCGTATGAGGCGAATGTGGTGGCGGCAGAATCGACCAAAAAGATGATGGCCCTCGGTTTGCGGTTGATTGCGTAGAGATGAACGGATTGCGCACGGTTGAACCCATCTAGGGTTTCAAGGAGCGGCAGGCATGACAGACCCACTGGGACTTGTTGGACAGAGTCAGCAGCTCAATGCCGCTGCGCAGCTTCAGCAAGCCAAGAAAGCCGAGGCTGCGGGCGCGACGGGCTTCAAAGACCTGCTGATGCAGAACATAGAGCAGGTCAACAAGCTCCAGCAAGATGCGACGACCGCGATCGAAGACCTGACAACCGGCAAGCGCGGCGATGTCGAGAGCGTGCTCTTGGCGACGGCAAAGGCCGACACCGCCTTCCGCCTGCTTCAGCAAGTGCGGAACAAGGTCTTCGAAGCGTACAAAGAAATCCAACAGCTCCGGGTCTGATGCGCAGCTGTTGCGCGTGAGTTGCGCGTGAGTTGGCGCAATTTCTACCTGTCGGTGCGCAAGTTCAAGCGTGAACCGATACCGAGCCGAGAAACCCCCTGACCGATGTCGCGATGCCGTTTTTGAGACGGGTTGCGATTGGTTGATGTGCAGGATGCGCATCGGATTCTTTGTCGGCACGGAGGCCGGTTTATGTTCGACTCGCTGGGACGCACACTCAAGAACTCGCTGGAGCAGGTCGGCAGGCTCACCCCGACCGCCCGGCTGTTGGTCTTCATGTCTGTGGCGCTCGTTGCCTGCGTTCTTATCATGATCTCGCTGTACGCCAGCAAGCCCGAGCGGATCGAGATCGGCGCCGGCACGGACATGTCGTACAAGACGCAGGCTCTGAGTCAACTCAAGGGCAGCGGGATCGATGCCTCGATCAAGAACAACGCGCTGCTCGTCAAGAGGGACGACTACGACTGGGCCAACGGCGTGCTCGCCGAGAGCGGCGTGCTCCCCGCCGACGGCTCGCTCATGTTCCAGAATCTCAGCGAAAATATGAAGTGGACCAACCCGCGCGAAGTCAACCAGAAGATGATGCACATGGCGCTGCAGAACGAACTGGCCCGCACGATCTCAAACTTCCCGACACTCAACAAAGCCAGCGTCTTCCTCGACATCCCGACACCGACGGGCATCGGCATGGTTGTCCGCAAACCAACCGCATCGGTGACCGTGTTCAGTCGAAGCGGCACGCCCATCAAGCAGAACCAAGTCGATGCGATCGCCAAGCTCGTTTCTCACGCGGTGGCGGGGCTTGATTTGTCAAGCGTCAGCGTGATCGACGGCACAAACGGGATGCCGATGCAGGCCAGAACTGACGACAGTGCGCTGGCGACGAACTATCTCGAACACAAAAAAAACTTTGAGAATGAAGTCGAGCAGAAAATCCGAGGCATCCTTTCTTCGATCCCCGGTGCTCTGGTCGCGGTAACCGCAGATGTCGATGTCAAACAGGTCACGAGTCGGCGCGAGGCGTTTCTTGACAAGGGCCAAGGCTCGGTCTCACTCGAGAGCACACTCAAAAGCACTGTCGAAGAGTCTACATCAGCAAGCAAAGGCGCAGAATCGGGGACCCGGCCAAACACCGGCGCGGACATCAACACGAACAGGGGGACCGCTGGCGGATTCAAGAGAACCGATGACACGACGGATTTTGAATCAAGAATTGGTTCTGAAATCACAAGCACCATCGACCCTCGCGGCATGGCAACATCGCTGAGCATTTCCGTTCAGGTTCCTCGCGGCTACATCGAGGCGCTCTTGCCTATACCCGAAGGCGCAACCGATGATGCACCGCCCGTCTTCGACGACGCAGCGGTCGATGCGAAGTTTGCGGTTGAGCGAGACCGGATTACGCAGCTCATCGAGCCGCACCTGCCAACAGTTGCGGCCGAGGGTAACAAGCGGATTATTGCGGGTTCGGTTGTGGTTTCGATGATGCCGATCGACCTTGCAGCGCTTGCAGGCTCGGCCCAGGCGGCGTCGCTGGGCATCGCGGGCATGGGTTCGACCGCCGGTGGTGGCGGCGTACTGGGTGGCATGATGGCAAGCGGGATGATCGAAAAAGGCATGCTCGTCGTGCTGGTGATCGGCGCATTCGGGATGATGCTCGTGATGGTCAAGGGCGCAACAAAACGCGTCGCGCTCCCCAGCGTTGAAGAACTCGTGGGCATCCCGCCCGCGCTTGACAACCACAGCGACATCGTCGGCGAGGCGGATGAAAGCGAGACAGCGATGGTCGGCATCGAGGTCGATGACACGCATGTCGCAAACTCGAAAATGCTCGAACAGGTCAGCGACTTGGTCGGCAACGAACCAGACCTGGCGGCAAGACTTCTCAACCGATGGATCCAGCCCTAATCAGAAACAGTGTAAGCAGGAGTAGGCATTAACCCATGGCACGCAGGCCGCACGAACAACTCCCAAGTGATCCTTCCGAACTGGAAGGGCTGACCAAAGCTGCCATTCTTGTGCTTACTCTGGAGCCGGATCAGGCGTCTACTGTGCTCAAATCGATGACTTCTGATGCAGTCGAAGAAGTGACCCGTGAGCTTGCAGGCCTTGGCAGGGTTCCAAACGCGCTGCAGCGCGCAGTCGTGGAGGAGTTCTACAGCACGGCGCTCGCCATGCAGAGCGCCAATGAGGGCAGCCTCGACCACGCTAAACGCCTCTTGCAAGATGCGCTCGACCCGACTATGGCATCCAAGATCATGCAGCAGATCCAGACGCAGGTGCAGAARACRCCRTTCGCRTTCYTKCARMRGGCYGAGRSSGAGAACCTGCTSACRTTYATMCAGGAYGAGCACCCGCARACSATCGCGCTCATCGTGTGCCACCTGCCACACCACAAGGCCAGCGAGATACTGATCGGGCTTCCATCACAAAAACAGATCGAAGTGATCAAACGCATCGCCAACATGGACCAAACCAACCCGCAGGTCATCCGCGATGTTGAACGGGGCCTTGAAGCCAGGCTCTCCAACGTGCTGGGTCAATCCACCGAGAAAATGGGCGGCATCCCGACCGTCGCGGAAGTTCTCAACCTAGCCGACCGGGCAACAGAGAAGACGATCATGGAAGGCCTCGAGGTCGAGGACCCGGATCTTGTCGAACAGATCCGCAGGCTCATGTTCGTCTTCGAGGACATCCTGCTCGTGGACGACCGAGGCATCCAGGGCGTTCTCAAAGAGGTTGACAACGAAGAACTGAGCCTCGCGCTCAAGACCGCCAGCGAAGAGCTCCAGAACAAGATCCTCGGCAATATGTCAGAAAGAGCAGGCGATCTTATTCGTGAGGATATGGAGTTCATGGGGCCGGTCCGGGTCAGCGATGTGGAAACCGCGCAGCAGCGGATCGTCGATATTGTTCGGAGGCTCGAGGAAGCCGGTGAGATCATCATCCAAGGCCGCGGCGACGCGGATCTTGTGGTCTAAGGAATACAGATGGCGGTTATCAAACGTATACACGCCGAAAACACGTGCAAGAGCGCGATCGTGCTGGATCTAGGTGACATCGCCCAGCACGCCGAGTTGCTGCGCAAGCAGGCGCAGGATCGCGCAGATCAGATCATTTATGATGCTGAATGCAAGAGGGATGAATTGGTATCACAGGGCTACGCGACCGGCGAACGCAACGGCCAAGCCATGGGTTACCGGGAAGGGCTTGCAAAGGGTGAGGAAGCGGGCAGGCAGCGATCGACCGTCGAGGCCCGCGAACAGCTCGACCAGATCGAGTTATCGTGGAACGCAGCGCTCGATGACTTCGCCGACCGCAGGCACCACCTGCTTGTCGAGGGCAAAGAAAGCGTGATCCGTCTTGCGATGGCGATCGCGGAGCGCGTGATCCACCGTTCGATTGAGGCGGATGAGCGGATCGTGCTGGCGCAGGTCGAGCACGCGCTCAAACTCATCGGCAGGCCAACTCGCGCGACGGTTCTTGTCCACCCCGATGATGCAGCGATGATCCGGCGCGCACTTCCAACGGTGTCGGCGAGGTTCGGCGCGATCGAGCATGTCCTCTGCGAAGAAGACGAATCTGTCGGACGCGGCGGCTGCCGGGTAGTCACCGCCGAGGGCGGCGAGATCGACGCGTCCATCCAAACGCAGATCGAACGCATCGCGCAGACGCTGGTTCCATCGGCAAAAACCAAGTGCGAATCGGATGAAACCAAACGCGAGGGCAAGGCGGCGTGAGTGTGCTCAGCGACCAGATCAGGCTGGCACAATCGCTCCAGCCGGTGGGGATCGCCGGGCGTGTTGTCGCGCTGCGCGGGCTGACCGTGATCGTTGACCAACTCCCGTTGCCGATCGGCGCGGAGATACATGTTGACTCGACAGGTGTGCAAGGCGAGGTGGTTGGCTTTAGCGAAGGACAGGCGATTGTGATGCTTTTCGGAGCGTCGGTTGGCATCAGGCCGGGCGATGTTGTGCGAGGCGGGCACGCGGCGCAGGTCGCGCCGATCAGTGGCATGATGCTTGGCCGGGTT
>NVSP01000038.1 GCA_002732755.1 Phycisphaera sp. | reverse complement strand
TGAACCCACCTTCGCTGACGGCATCCTGAGTTTCATCTGGCAGACACCAGACGGCCCAAGACCCGTCTCGTTTGCCCCCGAGGGCGACACCATTTCGCTCGAGCTTGACGCCGACGGCGACATCTACACCATGAAACTCGCCCGCGAAGAAATGCAAGAGATCGAGTTCGATGCGGACAACTACATCCTCCACCGGGTGCTCGCGGCCAATCCGGCTGGATTCATGTCAAGCTCCAAAGATGAACGCGTCTGGACCACCTCGATCAAACGCGGCATGGACCTCTTCAACCTGACATGGGATGACATCGGACAAGACACCGAGGTCAGCATCCGCGACTCGGACTACCGCTACATCAACTCCGACCTCGCCGACGGCCAGGATGTCTATATCGAGTTCGACCTCGAGCACACGATCGTCCAAGGTCCGTTTGATATGTACAACACGATCGCTGAGATCCGGGGCACCGAGTTTCCCGACGAAGTTGTGATCGTCTCGGCGCACCTGGACTCATGGAACGGCCCGGGCAGCCAGGGCGTCACCGACAASGGAACCGGATCGTCTGTCACCATCGAAGCCGCCCGGATTCTTGCTGCCGTCGGCGCTCAACCCAAGCGAACGATCCGCTTCATCCTCTGGACCGGCGAAGAGCAGGGCTTGCTCGGATCTCTGGCGTATGTCGAAAGCCTCAGCGAAGAAGAACGCGCCAAAATCTCGTGCGTCTTGGTAGACGACGGCGGAACAAACTACCAAGGCGGGATCGTCTGTCCGCCTTGGATGTTCGACCACCTCGCAGCAGCGACCGCCCCCACCAACGGACAATTCTTCAGCAAGACCGACAACAAGAGGCTGCTCAGCGACGACAACCAGGGCAACGACGAGCGGGCCGGCTTCCTCGATGTGAACCTGCGAACGATCAAAGAGATGCCCCAAGGCGGCGGCTCGGACCACGCCTCGTTCAACAGGGTCGGCATCCCGGGCTTCTTCTGGGACGAGATCGGCCGGGCCAACTACCGATTTGGCTGGCACACACAGAACGACAAGCTCGATCTTGCGATTGAGGAGTATCTCGTTCAATCGAGCACCAATACAGCCATCACCGCGTACAACCTTGCATGTGCGCCGTCTCTGCTGCCTAGGTCAGGCAAATCTGATACGGTTGCAGAGTCAGGCGAGTAAGGCTGGTACACTGAGCACATGGCGACCCAACGCCTCATAAGCCCGGACACGCTGCCCGCCGAGATTGAACAGGCTGGCAATGTTCTTCGACCGACACGGATCGAGGACTACATCGGTCAGCGCGAGCTGATCGAAAGGCTGTCGATCGCCATCGAAGCGGGCCAGAAGCGAGCCGAGGCGATGGAGCATGTGCTCCTCCACGGCCCGCCGGGGCTTGGCAAAACCACACTCGCCCATGTCATCGCCAACGAGATGGGGTCCAAGGTCCACGCGACCTCAGGGCCGGCGCTGGCGCGAGGGACAGACCTCGTGGCGACGCTGACGAGGCTCGAAGCCAACGATGTGCTCTTTATCGACGAGATCCACCGCCTGCCCGTCGCCGTCGAGGAGTTCATCTACCCGGCGATGGAAGACTTTCGGATTGATGTGACAATCGACTCGGGCCTGCACGCACAAACCGTACAGATCAAATGCAAACCGTTCACACTGATCGGCGCGACAACGAGGGCCGGTTTGCTCAGTGCGCCGCTGCGTTCGCGGTTCGGGCTTGTGCATCACCTGCGGTACTACGACGAAGCCGACCTGCTGCGGATCTTGATGCGGTCGAGCGAGATTCTTGGGATGGCATCCCCGCCCGAGAGTTCGATGGAACTGATCGCAGGCCGGAGCCGGGGCACGCCGCGGATCGCCAACCGTTTGCTCCGGCGTGTGCGCGACTTTGCAGATGTCCGGGCGTCGGGCAAGGTTTCAACATCTGTTGTCGAGCAGGCGCTCAGCCTTGAGGGCATCGACGAACTGGGCATGGATGAACTCGATCGGGCGTATCTGGGCACGATCGCCTCGATCTATTCCGGCGGCCCCGTCGGGCTTGAAGCGGTCGCGGCGACCATGAACCAAGATGTCGGCACGCTCGAAGATGTTGTCGAGCCGTTCCTCTTGCAGACTGGATTCCTAGCCCGCACAAAGCGAGGCCGGATGCTGACCAAAGCCGCGGCAGATCATCTGGGCGTCAAGGCACCCTCGATCAACGACGATGCGATGTTCGAGTAGCGCAAAGCTCTCTTGCTAATTTCAAGATAGAAAAAGATCGAAGGTGCTCATGCCCGTGGGAGTGGCGTCCCGCCGCCCATCTTTGGTGCGCTGGGTGAAAGAATGGGCTGGGTGAAAGAATGGGCGGCGGGACGCCACCCCCACGAGTGCCCGATGCCAAACGCCAGATGATCTAGCGCTTTGCGGTCGGCTGAAGCTCGGCGGCGGTGTCTTCGTCGAGGTACAAGAAGCAGCCACAGTTTGAGCAGCTTGTCAGCGCCCCCGACAAGAGCTTGCTGAGCAGCTCGATGGGCAGCGACATCATGCAGCTTGCGCAGCTGATCTCGTGGCGTTTTTTGTCGATGATCTCGATGCCCGCCATCGCGTCTTCATCGCGATCGTCAAGGAGCCTCTGAAGCTCAAAAAGAATTCTTGGGTTGACCTCGCCGGCGAGCTGGTCGCGCTCGATTTCGAGTTCTTTGACCCGGTTTTTGATCTCGCCGTGGCGTGTGTCGCGGTCCTGCTTTGCAACATCGCGGACCTTCTGACGCTCGTCCTTGCTCGTGACCGATTGCTCGATCTCGGTTTTGACGGCGTCGGCTTGTTCGAGCAGGCCCAGGACTTCTTCTTCGACCCTGCCGCGTTCGATTTTGAGGCCGTTGACCTCGACAAGGAACGCTTGGTATTCCTTGTTGGTGCGCGCGTTGTTCATCTCTTCGCGCAACTTCTCCATGCGCTCATCCATGCGCGCCATCTCGTCTTCGCTTTCTTTGGTGGAGGCATCGATCTGGCGGAGCTGTGACTCGAACGAGCCGTGCTGCTCACCGAGCGTTGTAAGCCGGCGCTCTTGCTCGCTCAGGAAGCGTTCTGCCGCCCCCAGTCTGGCCTGAAGACCACGGAGCTTTTGCTCTGTCTGGTACACGGCTAACAGCTTCTTGGTTTCGTTCATACCCGCCTGGTCCTCCCGAGCGGCTTGGCCGCGTGTCAGTCTAGCACAACCGCTGCTCGCCTGTCAGGCTTTTTGCGTTAGAGAACGCCAGAAGTCCCGATGAGTCGGAGCATCCAGTACGCAAACGGCCCGACCAAAAGCAGCGAATCGATCACATCGAGCCAGCCCCCAAAGCCCGGAATCGACGAGCTTGAGTCTTTCGTGCCCGCATCTCGCTTGAAGAGACTTGCCGTCAGATCGCCGAGTTGACCAAGCACACCGATCAAGGCCCCCATCACCGCGGCGAGCGGGTACCCGATGTCAGGCCGAAGATTACCAAGCCCGAGGAGATAGACACCGAGCATGCAGATCAGCGACGAGGTGACCACGCCGCCGACCAAACCCTCCCATGTTTTCCCCGGGCTAAGCCAAGGCACGAGCTTTCGTTTGCCGAATGACCGCCCCGTGAAGTACGCGCCGATGTCGCATGATTTGGTCACCAGCAGGAGCCACAGAACGATCCAAGGCGATTCTGCGATGCACAGCGTCAGCCAGAACGAACTTTGGACACCGAGGTAGACAAAGACAAGCATTACGCCGCCGGCAGCGGCAACCACGCCCTCGATCGTCCGATGGCGCACATGCGTGAGCAGCGCCAAGATCATGACCATGACCGCGAGCGTGCCAAGCGCCCTTGCCTCACCCGTCCAGAGCGTGGTCCCAAGCAAGCCAACCAAGCCCGAGATCAGGCAGACGGGCGTCGCGACATGCACATTGTTGGCCCGGAGGATCTTGGCCAATTCGAGCGAGGTCATCATGATGATGACACAAAGAGTCACCCCAAACGCGATGCCCTTGTGCTCGGTCTGGGTGTGGATGAAATCGTCGAGCCACACCATGAGCACCGCGAAGACGACCATCAGCGGGCCAAGAATAAGACGCTGTTTGAGCACTAGATCCCCTTGCTCAGGCCGCCAAAGCGCCGGTCGCGTTTGGCGTAGGCCCTGACKGCCTCGTGCAGATCGTCTTCTGCAAACTCGGGCCAGAGCGTTTGGGTGATGTACAACTCGGCGTAGCTGATCTGCCAGAGTAGGTAGTTGCTCAGCCGCATCTCGCCGGCGGTCCTGATCAAAAGATCRGGGTCCGGCATCCCCGCGGTGTACAGGTTTTTGGTGATGTCGTCCGCAGTAATGCCGCATGGATCTAGCTCACCGGCTGCAACTTTCTCGGCGATGATTTTCGTCGCGTCGAGGATCTCTTCGCGCGAGCCGTAGTTGATCGCAAGGCAAAGCGTCGGCCCCTTGTTTGTATTTTCGTTGGTCTTGGTCACGAGCATGTCGAGCGCTGCCAGTACAGACTCGGGCAGACCCTCGCGCCTGCCGATGACTCGGACCTTGATGTTGTTGGCGGTGAGTTCTGCGAGTTGGCTCTGGCAATAGAGTTCACAGAGCGACATGAGGTCGCGGATCTCGTCTTCGGGTCGTTTCCAGTTCTCGGTGCTGAACGAGTAGAGCGTGACAAACTCGATGCCGAGCCGACCTGCTTCTGCCACGACTTTGCGAACCGTTTCAACGCCCTGCTGGTGCCCGAGTTGGCGGGGCTTCCCTTTGCTGATGGCCCACCTGCCGTTGCCGTCCATGATGATCGCSAYRTGSCKWGGSAYGCNTWCMSKSGNRGRMATCGRGNYMGGKRKYKCTGNGRRTSCGSWTSRKKSWMGGCNATMSYGSATYCNGYCMAKARCCGCGGCGGCTTGGTCGCAGGAATCACTCGCTGCGGGCTTGCTCTTGATCGACTCACTCAACTGTGCCCGCCCCCAGCTTAACCATGATCGTCTGCTCGCGGTCCGGCCCGACGCCGACCATCGAGATCGGCACGCCGACAAAGTCCTCGATCCGCTCGACGAGTGTACGGGCATTTGCAGGCAGGCTGGTGATCGACCTCGCCTCGGTGATTTCATCATCGAAACCGGGGAGTGATTCGTAGATCGGGGTCACCGCATCGAGCGAACAGGCATCGGGTATGAACTGGGTAGTCTGCCTGCCATCAATCTCATAGGCGGTGCAAACCTTGATCTCATCGAAACCGGCGAGCACATCCAGCAGCGTCAGGACGATCTCGGTCACACCGTTGAGCCGGGCCGCGTACCGCAGCGCCACAAGATCGAGCCACCCGATCCGGCGGGGCCTGCCGGTTGTAGTGCCGTACTCCCTGCCCCGCTCGCGGATTTTGTCCCCAATGGCGTCGGTCAGTTCCGTGGGCATTGGTCCCGCGCCGACGCGGGTTTGGTACGCCTTTGCTATGCCCACAACTCGGCCCACAACATTGGCAGGCACACCCGAGCCTGGCGCGATGCCCAGTGCGCAGGAGTTTGAGCTTGTGACAAATGGATATGTGCCGTGGTCAACATCCAGCAGCGTGGCGTTGGCACCCTCAAAGAGCAGGTGCCGGCCGGCATCAAGATGTTCGTGCAGCAAGATCGTCGTGTCGGTGATCCGGTCCTTGAGGCGCTGGCCCCAGCCGAGGGCAAGCTCAAAGAGCAGGTCTTCATCAACAGCGTCGGTCACCTCGGGTGCCCAGCGTTCGAGGACCGGCCGCTTGAACGCAAGCGCTGCTCTGATGCGCTCACGGAGCAGATCTGGGCGGAGTAGGTCGCCGATGCGCACGGCCGAACTTCGCTGGACCTTCTCGGCGTAGGCAGGCCCGATACCCCTGCCGGTCGTGCCGACGGCTTTGATGCCAAGACTCTCGGCGAGCGCCCGCTCACGCGCCGCATCCTCGGCTTTGTGATAGGGCATCACCACATGCGCCCGGTTTGAGACGATGACTCTTGAGCAATCGATGCCCTGCGCGGTCAGGCCGTCGAGTTCTTTGAGCAGTTGCTCCGGATCGACGACTACGCCGTTACCGATGACCGAATCGCAGCCGGGTCGGAGCACGCCAGAGGGCACCAAATGCAGAGCGAAACGCTTGCCCTCCACCACGACGGANTGGCCCGCGTTGGCGCCGCCGTTGTATCGGACGATGGCCGCGAACTCTGGTGCGAGCAGATCGACGATTTTGCCCTTGCCCTCGTCGCCCCATTGAAGCCCAACGACGGCCAGAGAACCCTGATTAGTCTGTGTTGTATTCACGGTCGATTGTTGGCCTTGGAAATTGCGGGGCCAGACCGGTCCGAGAACTTCATCAAAGGGCCCAAGATCGGGTCTGGCTCGTGCCGTGGGTGAAGCCGATGCGATCCCGATCCGATATCAGCTTTGTGGAGACCAGAGCATGTCGCAGACCGTGAGAATCATGTGCCCAAATCTGTCCTGCAGGAAGCTTCTTGCTGTGCCGGAGTCCGCCCGTTCCAAGACGGTGCGCTGCAAATCCTGCCACACCGCTATTCGTGTGCCAGACGCTCCACCGGCACAAGCGGCCAAAGAAAGCACCGACCAAGCCAAGGCGAGCTAGCACTTAGCCATCAAAGGCTGGGCTGTTCTTCGTCATCGTCGTCATCAAAATCGAAATCAAAGTCGAGCAGGCTGCTGTCGTCTGAGCCGCCGGCGTTCATGTCGATGTCCGAATCGTCTGCTGCGCCGCCGGCGAGATTGGSSGCYKCCKCKGCYSSSWYRCCSKTCARWCYGSYGWRYYKKTTGSGYWKSMSSRYCACACCGCCGCGTTCGTAGATGTCCTCGGCTTCGAGACCCGCTGGCTCACCATCGATCATCAGGGCAAAGACCGCGGGGCCAACGGCGATAAGATCACCGGGGGTAAGCTCGGCTTCTTCGACGCGTTCTTTGTTGATGTAGGTGCCGTTGCTGGAGCCCAGATCCCTGAGGGTGATGCTGCCGTCTTCGATGATGAACTCGCAATGCTGGCGCGAGACGCTCGGGAGCGGGATGCGGAGTTCGCAGCCCGGCTCTCTGCCGACGACAATCCGGGATTTGCGGAGCACGATCTGCTGTGAGCTTCCGTTTTCTTTGACGATAAGTAGGGTCGCTTCCACAGGCGGTGTATCCTTCATGACGCGGCGTGTCTCGGGGGGAAACGCGAGCCTCTCGCGCCAAACCGCCMCCCGCAGAGCGTAACCGAGTTGACTGACAATACCTCATTCCAACTCCCCCGGCAACGCCAAACTGCGTCGGCGCGGGTTCCGACGCAAGAAGCCGCGGCTGGGCCTTCTCACCAAAGACCCCGGTCTCTCTATATCCACATCCCGTTCTGCTCCCACAAGTGCCACTACTGCGACTTCTACAGCTTCGTGGACAGCCGAGACCGGCAAGAGGCGTTCGTGTTGCGTCTGGTTGAAGAACTGCGGGCGATCGCGCCCGCTGCCGGCCCGCTTCGCACCATTTTCGTGGGCGGCGGGACTCCCAGCCTCCTGCGTGTTGAGCTGTGGACCAAGCTGCTCGATGCTCTCAACGGCTTCTTCGATCTGTCTGCGCTTGCGGAGTTCACGGTCGAGTGCAACCCCGAGAGCGTCACCGAAGACCTGATGCACGCGCTCCGCGCCGGCGGGGTCAACCGCATGAGCATGGGTGCCCAGAGCTTCAACGATGCGCACCTTGCCACACTCGAACGGCTGCACAACCCGGACCGGATACCAATCGCGATCGAACACGCCAACGCAGCGGGGATCAGCAGAGTCTCGATTGATCTGATTTACGCGATCCCAAAGCAAACGCTTTCAGAGCTTGAGAGTGATCTTGACACTGCGTTTTCGCTCCCGATCGAGCACATCTCGTGCTATGAACTCACCTACGAGCCGAACACCGCGATGACCAAACGACTTGAGCGAGGCGAGTTTACCCGCACACCCGAAGACCTCGAGATCGAGATGTTTGAGCTGGTCGGCCAGAAGGTGCAAGCGGCGGGGCTTGGGCGGTACGAGGTCAGCAACTACGCCAAACCTGGCGCAGAGTGTTTGCACAACATGATGTACTGGCGTCAGGAAAGCTGGCTCGCAGCCGGGCCTTCGGCGTCGGCGCATGTCGCGGGACACCGGTACAAGAATGTGCCCAGGCTTGAGAGCTACCTGAGCTTTAGCGATGATGGGTTCTCGCAGGTTGTGGACCATGAGCCGCCGGACAAGGTTCGGCTGATCCAAGAGAAGATCATGACTGGGCTTCGGCTCAGCGAGGGAATCAACGGGGCCGGGCTGGCCGAAGAATTGCGAAATCTTCTGCCCGAAGCCGCGGACAGGCTTGAGCATGAAGTGGTGGGTTTAGAAAACCTCGGTCAGCTTGTGCGAGGTGGGGACAGGTGGGTGCTGACCGAGTCAGGGCTGCTCTTGGCCGACGGGATCGCCGGGAGTCTCATGGCTGTCATCGCCTGAGGTGTCACGGTTGGAATCGAACACGCCCGGCTTGGTCATCCCAAGCTGACGAAGCACCCTGCCCAGATCCTTTGGACACTTGGAATGGATATCGATCGGCTCGCCGGTGACCGGGTGAGGCAGCGCGATGCGGTGGGCGTGGAGCATAAGCCGGGGCGCTGCGGAGCGCGAAGYACGCGGGCCATAGAAACGATCGCCAAGGATCGAGCAGCCGATGGAATCGAGATGGACGCGCACCTGATGCAATCTTCCTGTTACAGCCCGGCATTCGAGAAGCGAGCCGGCTGCAGAGTGCTGGAGTACGCGGTAGGCGGTGATCGCAGGCTTGCCGCGTGAGGTGATTTTGCCCAGCTTGACCTTGTCAAATTTTGACCGTTTGACATTGTTCTCCCAGACATCATCGCGCTTTGCCTTCTTCTCTTCGATGGATCTGCGGATCACGCCCTTTGGCTGGTTTGGTGTTGATCTACAAATCGCCCAGTAGAACTTTCGGACTGTTTTTTGGCGGAACGAGTCGCGCATCGCTTCCCAAGATTTTGGCGAGAGTGCGAGCAGGATGACGCCGCTGGCGTGGCGGTCGAGGCGTTGGAGGAGGCCGTAGTCTCGGTCGGCGCCGATGTTCTGAAGCGTGTGGCCGTACTTTGCAAAGAGGCCGTTCTGGAGCGTGTCGTATTCGTGCCCTTTGCCTGGGACGGTGACGAGGCCCGCGGGTTTTTCGATGATGGCGAGGTGCTCATCCTCGTAGTGGATGCTGAAGCTCACCCGCTCGTTTGGTTCGATTGAGAGTGTCACGGGGTCTTTCCTTTAGGTGGGCCTTTGGACGGGCCTGCGGGTGGGCAGGCGGCTTCGTCGAGGTACCACTTGAGCACGCCGCCGATTGGGTTGATCTGTGAGAGCGGGAGCGAGCCTGAATCGCGACCGGTCACCTGTTTGATGCCGGGCTGCTTGTGTTTCCCGGTAGCGACGATAGCCACAAAGCGTGAGGCGTTGATGAGCCGCATCGAAAGCGACAAGGTCGCGTCATCACCCGAGCCGTGCAGGTGTACGAGATCGTCGTCTCGATTCGGCGGCGGACCGGGAGCTTTGTAGCCGGCGGTCGAGCCGTCAGCACCGACACCGAGGAGGACATAGTCGAGGCGGTCGTGCCCTTTTTCGCGCCAGCCGAGGTGCTCTGTGAGGGCTTTGGTGTAGCGGGTGTCGGCGTTTGGGCTGCCCGCGTTCATGGGGTGGAACTGGCCACTTGGGATGTCGCCGTGCTGGACAATGGTTTCAAGGATGGCATCCTCGGCCCCCGAGTCGTTGGCTTGGCCGCTGACGATCCAGAGGTGCGTGCGTTTCCAGGGCATCTCGCGGTAGGCGGGGTCAATCATGAGCGTTGTGTAGAGCTTGAGTGGGGATACGCCGCTGGGCAGGGCCATGTGAAAGTCGCCGTGGGCACGAACGCAGTTGAGTGCGTGGAGATAGAGGTCCGCCGCGATCGCATCGGCGACATCGCCCTCGGTCGGCTGGACGACAACATGCCCGGGGAGGTCGGGCTTTGGAAGTTCTGGTTCGAGTTCGTAGATCTCTGGCATCGTGTGTATTGTGGCGCGCCGAGGTCATCAAAGCCAGCCAAGGCCATACGATCGGGCGATGAGAAGCCCGAAACGGATAATCGATGCCAACGCCAACCGGGCCAGAGAAGCGCTGCGGCTGATGGAAGATTTGGCGCGGTTCATGCTCGATGACACGCCACTGAGCGCCCGGACGAAGTCGCTCAGGCACGCTCTGWCCGAGATTCTGGTGACAGAGTTTGGCGGCAAGCACCGAATGGTGGCGGACCGCGACACGCCGGGCGATGTTGGGACCGCAATCTCGGTCGATGCTGAGGCTTCGCGTTCTTCATGCTTGCAGCTCGCTGAGGCTGCCGGCTCGCGTCTGACCGAGGCGCTGCGTGCGATCGAAGAATGTATGAAGGTCGGTTCCCCCGCTGCCTCGGCAAAGATCGAGAAGCTGCGGTACGAGGCGTACGAGATCGAAAGGCTGTTGCTGCCAAGGCTTGCCAAGCCTGATCCGTTCATGCGGGTGTGTCTCTTGCTGAGCGAATCGCTCTGCGCACATCACACCTGGCAGGAGGTCGCCAATCTTGCGATCGAGGGCGGCGTAGACGGCATCCAACTCCGGGAGAAGTCGCTGACGGATCGGAAACTGCTCGTCCGGGCGCGGTGGCTTGTGTCTGTGACTCGCGGCAAGGGTGTGCTAGTGATCGTGAATGATCGGCCTGACATCGCGGCGCTCGCGGAGGCTGATGGTGTACACCTCGGGCAAACCGACCTTGGCATCGACGATGCCCGGAGCATTGTCGGGCATCACGCGCTGATCGGTGTGACGACATCATCTGTCGAGCAAGCCAAGGATGCGTTCGCCGATGGCGCTGACATGGTTGGGATCGGACCAATCTTTGCCAGCGGCACGAAGCCCAAGCCTGACCTAGTCGGTCCTGAGATAATCGAAGCATTTGTCCGAGACGAGGTGCTCGGGGACAAGCCGTACCYTGCGATCAGTGGGATCGATGCGGAGAAAGCGGCGATGCTCGCGGGTGTCGGCTGCGCCGGGGTTGCGGTGTCTGGCGCAATCTGCGGGGCAGAGAAGCCGGGGCGTGTGGCGAAGTCGATTGTTGAGGCGATGGGGAGCCGGGCGATCGCAGCGAAGGCGGAGTAACATGCTGGCATGTTTGAGCAACGCACACTGTCCAATGGCCTGACCGTCATCGCTGAGCCTGATCCCGATGCGCACAGCGCTGCGGTTGGTTTCTTTGTCAAGACCGGGGCGCGTGATGAGCCGACACCGTTGATGGGGGTGAGCCACTTTCTTGAGCACATGATGTTCAAGGGCACCGCCAACCGATCCGCGACCGAACTGAATCAGGCGTTCGACGACATCGGCGCGCGTAACAACGCGTACACCTCGCACGAGGTGACATGTTTTTATGCGCACATCCTTCCTGAGCACGCCGACCGGACGACGGAACTGATCGGCGACATGCTCCGGCCGGCGCTTCGGCAAGACGATTTCGACACCGAGAAGGGCGTGATCCTCGAAGAGATCGCGATGTACAAGGACAGCCCGTTTTGGGTCTTGTACGAGGAAGTCGCATCCAAACGCTTTGGCGATCATCCGCTCGGGCACCGCGTGCTTGGTACAAACGAATCAATCAAGGCCATGAAGCGCGATGCGATGCAGGACTACTTTGACAACCGGTACTCGGCGGACAACACGGTCGTGGCGCTTGGTGGCAACATCGACTTTGGCCGCACATGCGACCTCATCGAGCAGTACTGCGGCTCGTGGTCGGCGACGGGCGTGACGCGCGACAGCTCCGCACCCGCGGTCAAGAGCACGCGCATCAACATCGACGATGACCGGTTTGGGCGGGCGTACATGCTCATGCTCACGCCGGGGCCATCGGCGCAGGACGATCGGCGGTACGCGGCGACGCTGCTCACGCAGATCCTCGGGGCGGCGGACAACTCGCGGCTGCACTGGGCGCTCATCGAGAACGGGCTTGCCGAAGAAGCGCAGGCTGGCTTTGAGGCGCACGACGGCGTGGGCGAGTTTTATGTCTACGCATCGGGTGACCCGGACCGGATCGAAGAGATCGAAGCCATCACGCAGCGCGAGATCGCGGGCCTTGTGGATTCGCTGGTTCAGGACGATCTTGATCGGCTCAAGAGCAAGTTTGCGACRAGCTTTACGATCGGKGCGGAGMGGCCGGCSGACCGGATGCAACGGCTCGGTCGGCGATGGACATTGCTCGGCGAGTACCGCTCGCTCGAAGATGAGCTTGAGGTCATCCGGGCKGTGTCGCTYGATGACATCCGCRCSGTGTTCGAAGCGTTCCCGTTTGAGCCAAAGACGGTYGGGGTGCTCAGGCCGCCTTCTTCTTCGGCGTGAAGACCTTGATGCAGTTGCCGCCGTTGTTTGCCGAGGCCTTCATGGCGCGGGCTGCTGCGGTTGAGAGYTGYTCWACWCGGCTGTAGACGCCAGATGTCGTGTGGTCAATGTAGGCGATGCCGACGTGAGTGCGTCCGGGTATCTCCCATCCCTCACACGCTTGCGCGAACTCGATCCGGAATGCGTCTGCAGTTCGTGCGACGACAACCCGCGAGCTGCTGGGGACGAGGACGCAGAACGATTCGGTATCGAGCCGACCGATGACGCCGCCGCTGTCGATGAAGTGCTTGCGGAGAAGCGTGGTGACGCCTGAGACAAGCTTTCGCAGTTCGAGGGGCCTGCGTGGGATGTCGTTTTCTCCACGGTCAAAGCTGACCCGAACGATGGTGAGCGAATCGCCGGTCTGTGTTGCGTGCTCGAACGAGTTTCCCAGAACGGTCTCGAAAGTCTCGGCGTTGAGAAGCCCGGTTTCCTGGTCAAACTTGGGCGAATCGAGCATGAGCGTGTCTTCTGCGCTAAGCCCAAACGTTGGTGCCTGGTTCTCGATCGACATGCACAKCGCCTGGTCGCGTGCTTCTTTGACGAGTTCCTCGGTGTCGGGGAGCTGGCCGGCGTCGATGTCGAAGAGCTTTGCCATTTCCCTGGTGCCTTGGGTGACTTCTTTGAAGATCTCGTCGGCCTGGTCATCCGTGAAGTTGAACCATTCCTTGGCTCGCTTGTAGTAGCGGCGGAGCGCGACCTGCGGGTCATCGCTAATAAGTGCCTCGGCGATGATATTGCCAAGGCCGACCGAGCGAATTAGGACACCGATGTCGCCGCCGGGGCCTGCGCTTGGGCGTTCGTGGTACTTGACGGGCTGGATGAGTTCTTCTGGGAGCTTCCAGCGGGTCGCCATCATGGCGCCGATGTCTGGGTGCTGGAGCTCGAACTCTGCGATCTCAAAGCCTGAGAGTTTGCTGTGGTTGCCGCCGGTTTGTTCGAGGATGCGGACATAGCGATCGCCGAGGGTTTCGTAGAGCGCGACCATGCCGACGTCTTGGAGAAGACCGCCGAGGAAGGCTTCATCTTGGAATTCTGACTTGGCGGCTTTGGCGACCGACCGAGCGGCGACGGCGGTAAAGAGCCCGCGCCGCCAGTATTCGTTGTGGTCGAAGCCTTCTTTGTCCTTGAGGTCGATGCTCGATACGAGCGAGAAGCCGAGCGTGAGGCTTTTGACGGCGGAGAGGCCGAGGACGATGATGGCTTGGCGGATGGTGCCGCACTTTTTGCGGAGGCCGTAGTAGCTTGAGTTGACTGTCTTGAGAACCTTGGCGCTAAGGCCTTGGTCGTTCTGGATCGTCGCAGCGAGTTTGTCCATCTCGACATTGACATCACGGGTAAGCTCGATGACCTCGATCGCCACCGCAGGCAGGCTGGGCAGCGTGGGACAACTCAGAACTTCTTCTAGTAGATCATGATCCATAGCGATCCAGATACCGTTTCCGGCATCGGCTCCATTTACATCTCTTTACCTCATATCTGTGTCGTCATGCCTGAAGGCGATCTTCACTGAACCTTGCCCCAACAGGCGAGTCCCTAATGAGATGGGGGTGATATTGGAGCGTTGTCTCCAAATAGTGGGCGCAGGGAGCTGAGTTCTCGCTCTATGAGTTCTCGGACATACCACGCTAGGAATCGGCCAACCCGCTCTGCGTCTTCGGCTTCGAGCGAATCGGTGAGGTTGGTTTTGCCCAACTCTGCCAATGCCTGTGCGGTCGAATCGAGGACCATCCATCGCGATGCAGCTAGGGATTGCTGGGTGTCGCTGGTCAGCTTGCCGAGCGAGGGGATGAAGACGATCGGAGCGACAAGTTCTTCGTCGATACTGGGCCTGAACCCGGCGTCGCTGAGGAGCCGCCATAGGAACTGCACGATCTGGGTTTGCCAGTTGCCGGGGGCGAGGTTGCCCAGCAGGTCAGCGAGTGCATCGAATGAGCCGGGATGGGGCTCGCCCTCTSGCATGAGGTTGATGGTTGCTTCGAGCGCAAACATCACGGCGTAGTAGCCCGGCAGGTCGGAGCGGCTTGTGCGGTAGGTCTCTTGCAGATCCCAGCCGGCGAGTGTGGCCAAGCCCGAGTTTGCTTTGGGGACGATGACGGCTTCACCGAGCGTGCCGATCTCCAGCCCGCCGCTGAACCTCGGGTCGGCCCGCTTTGTGCCTTTACCCAGCACACGGACAACCCCGAGCCTTCGGCAGAAGAGGGCTGCGGTCTGGCTCGTTTCGGAGAAGTCCCATTGCCTGAGACAGATCGCGATGTCGACCTCGGTGTCCACGCGAGACTACCCTATTCACGACCGAACGCCCGGGGGGCCATTGGCAGATGCACTTTCGACTGATTGACCGCGTTCTCGAACGCACCGAGACCCAGATCACCGCGATCAAGGTCGTCTCGGCGGCTGAGGAATATTTGCAGGATCACTTCCCGATGTTCCCGGTCTTGCCCGGGGTCTTCATGCTCGAGGCAATGGTGCAGACCGGGCGGGAGTTCGCATTGCCAACCGACAGCAGGCTCGTGCTTGGGCGGGTTCGGGCTCTCAAATACGGCTCATTCGTCAGGCCGGGCGATGTCCTGACATGCGAGGTCAAGCTCCTCAATCGGTTCGAGGATGGCAGCCTGGATCTCAAGGGCAAGGCCACGGTTGGCTGTGCTTCTGGGTCTGGGCCATCGGCGACGGCCTGCTCGGGCAGGTTTTTGCTCCGACCGGTTCGATTTGGATCGCCGGGAGTGAACAATGCTCTGGCGGACGGGGCTCAGACCGAGACAACTGCACGGAGCTAGGCTCTCACTGGCTAGAGACACATAGACAGACGAGGCATATTGCATATGACACATGACGAGGTTTTCGAGAAGGTCCGGGAGGTGCTGGTTGATGCGCTCGCGGTGGATGATGATGAGGTCAAGCCGGATGCGACGCTCACGGGCGACCTTGGCGCCGAGTCGATCGACTTTCTTGATATCGTGTTCAAGGTCGAGCAGGTCTTCGGGTTTAAGATCGAGCAAGGCGAGTTGTTCCCCGACAATGTCATGCAGGACCCAGAGTTCGTGCAAGACGGCAAGGTGACCGACGCGGGCATGGCGACTCTCAAAGAACGCCTGCCACACGCGGACTTCTCCAAGCTCGAAGCCAACCCGGATGTGACGCAGGTCGGCGAGATCTTTACGGTCGATGCGCTCGTCAAGTTTGTCGAACGCAAACTCGGTTCATGAGGTAAGTCGTTGTGCGGTGGATGTGGATTGACAGGGTGATCGAGCTTGTGCCTGGCCAGAAAATGGTGGCGGTCAAGAACATTTCGCTCGCCGAGGAGCACCTGCACGATCACTTCCCGGCGACGGATGCGCAGCCCGCGCTGCCGGTGATGCCCGCATCGCTCATGATCGAGGGCATGGCGCAGACGGCGGGCGTGCTCGTTGGGCACGCTGAGAGTTTCAAAGAGAAAGTCAT
>NVSP01000037.1 GCA_002732755.1 Phycisphaera sp. | reverse complement strand
ATCGTTGATTGATGCGGTGGCGAGGAATGCATTGAAGCGTCGCCCGCCGGTGGCGGTACTGTGTGTTTGGASGATTGCTTCAGCAACGGCCTTCTTGGCAAGGAATTGGCCTTTGGGAGGACTCTCGCCTTCGGGCTTGTAGTAGTCCACATGGAAGCGGAGGACATTGCGGTCCTCGATGGCATGGGTGATCGTGTAGGCGTGCAACTCTTTCTGGAAGAGGTCTTCGGTTGTTCGCATCGTGGCCTGATCGCCGTCGATCTGTTTCTGCGTGGCATTCTCTTCGAATATGGGGGTTCCCGTGAAGCCGAAGAGTTGGGAGTTGGGAAAGAACTCCTTGATGGCCTTGTGGTTCTCGCCGAACTGGGAGCGGTGGCACTCGTCGAAGATGAAGACCATTCGTTGGTCACTGAGTGGTTCGAGTCGTTCTTTGTAGGTTGGCTTGCCCTGTTTCTTAGTGGCCTTGTTTCGCTTGCTGTTTTCGTCCAGAGCAAGGCCGAGCTTCTGAATAGTGGTGACAATCACCTTGTCTGCGTAGTCGTCGGAGAGAAGGCGACGAACAAGGGTCTCTGTATTCGTGTTTTCTTCGACGCAATCTTCTTGGAACTTGTTGAACTCAATGCGTGTCTGCCGATCGAGGTCCTTGCGATCGACCACGAAGAGGCATTTTTTAATGTCATCGTTGTCTTTGAGAAGGGTAGAAGCCTTGAAGGAGGTCAGGGTCTTTCCACTGCCTGTGGTGTGCCAAATGTAGCCGTTGCCGCAGTTTTGGTCGATGCAGTCAACGATYGCTTTGACRGCGTAKATCTGATACGGRCGCATCATCATCARCTTCTGCTCGCTGGCGATGAGSACCATGTAGCGGCTGATCATYTTGCCGAGGGTGCATTTGGCGAGGAATGCATCKGCAAARTCGTCGAGATGAGAKATCTTCGAGTTRTCCTCGGCTGCATACTGATARACMGGCAARAACCGCTCATCAGCATTGAAACTGAAGTGRCGGGCGTTGTTRTTGGCAAAGTACCAAGTTTCGGTGCGATTGCTTGCGATGAACAACTGCATGTAGCAGAGCAGCGTATTGGTATACCCATTGCCGGAATCGTTCTTGTAATCAACGATCTGCTCGATGGCTCGTCGCGGACTGATTCCAAGGGTTTTGAGTTCGATCTGAACTGATGGAATGCCGTTGATGAGCAGTATGACATCGTAGCGATGATGGCTGTTGTCAGTATTGATACGGAGTTGGTTAACTATTTCAAAGGTGTTCTTGCACCAATCCTTGATGTTGACCAGCATGTAGTTCAGTGGTGTGCCATCATCGCGGGTGATACTGTTGCGTTCGCGGATTTTTTTGGCGGCTGCAAAAACATCCGGTGTGATAATGTCCTCTAGAAGGCGTTTGAATTCACTCTCAGTTAGTTTGACCCGATTGAGTTCCTGGAACTTCTCTCGGAAGTTTTTTTCTAAGGCGGCGCGATCACGAATGTCCTCTCGGTGTTCATATTTAAGGTCCTTGAGCTTCTGAATGAGYGATAACTCGAGGTGGCTTTCGGATGTCTTCATCGGTGCCTCGCAAATTCTGTAGTAACTCAGGAAGCCGACGGGATCCAGCGATACTTTTACTGTATGGCTCAGCTCAAACCGCATAAAGCGTTGGTAGCCATTGTAAGGAACGAACGGCGTAAGCGATGTCGTTTGCGCCCATCAATCTGCTTTGCCTTGTGTGCTTTCGGCCCGCCCGCGATCACCCACTTGCCGACAGCCCTCATGCTGAACCGCTAGTGTCATCCAAATTTCTGCCCCAAACCTTCCTGCCTTTTATGTGAGCTAGGAGGATAGCAGTTGCTTGCGGTCTCTGCTTGTTCAGTGCGCCACCATTCTCATGCCAAGCTCGTCATCCTGAGCGTGAGACGGTTTTAGATTCACCAAGGTGTATGGCTACGATTCTCAGTCTGCCACGCCAGCTCAACTGGCTGAACAATGAGTCTACCCAATTTTGCCCATAGAGTGTCCATAGTGACTCGAAAGGGGCACCACCGCAATATAGTTCAAACTATCATGTATCAATCGGTAGCGGGCTGATCCCTCGCGAACGGCCGAGCGGGGTCTTGGACTCACCATTGCCAAGCCCCCGCCCGACCGGCCGGGACAAGGATGGTGAACTATGGATACGAACCCGACCGGTCTGGATGATGTCGCGCGTTTGCAAGCGGTCCGAAGCCGCGTTCGTAAGCTCGCATTGAAGAACAGCCGATTCCGCGATGCGGTCCAAGGTGCGTTCGCAGAGTTCAACGATTTGGCKGACMGCTATGTGSAGCARRAATCGGMGCTGSACWCSCGCGAACKRCAACTGGCCCGTGATGTGCTCGCTGGAGGTCACCTGTCAGATCCGAGGACGCGGGACAACAGTCCTTGCTTGATCGTCAAGATTATTGGGCTCTGCCCCACCGCACTATCCAAACAGTTCAAGCATCACGCGCCCGGAAAGTTGTCAATTGAATTGGAGCAAGAGGGCGCAGCGGCAGCACTCGCAGCACTGGATCGCGACACGGTGTACCAAGCTCGCAATCTTCCTAGGACCAAAGCAAAAGCGATGGCTCAAAAATACTCGGCCACGATCAAGGCTGGGACGCATGTGGATTACTCATGGCATGTCGTGATATCCCGCCCCGCAGACTGGGAAGAACCCGCCAACCCACACAGCATGTCGCGATTGGAGTTGGAACGGTTCTCCGACGAGGACTTTCGCGCGATCGCTCTCTACAGGCTGGGCGGCCTTGCGGATGTAGCCTCCATCAGGCCGATCGTTCGCACCGCGGAATCGACTGGCGATTTCGTGAGGGACTTCGCAAACTACGCATCACGGCGGCATCGCTTGCCAATCGATGACGACGATTGGGAACTGAACCTGCCTGATCTGGATCCATCAATGCTGCCGCCGGAGTTTGCGGAGGAGATGTTGGAGATTGTAAAGCCCCGCCCGACCGACCCGAGGAAGACGAGTAGCCCTATGCCAAAGAAGAACGTGCCATCGGAAACAAAGATCAGTATCGGCGACCCGCCATCCGCTGACGAGTGGTTTCGGGGAAACAGCCTTCCCACGCATGTTGCCGATCCAGTAGAGAAAGAACTGGCAGCCCCGCACCATCGCCCACTGGCGAATCTGTGGGCGATGGTGATGCTTGCACAATCTGCTGAGGCGGGCATCCTGACCGTGCGGAAGGACTTTGACACAAAGACCGACACGATGGATCCGGCGGTCTTCATTCAGAATGTGGTGTTCTATTTGCGCAGCGCGCGAGATACCGTATTGAAACAGACTCCCTCAGCGCACATTGCAGTTGTTAATGCGCGGCTTGATCGGATGATCGACGCGAACGGGGAGGCGCTGGATGCCTTCATGGGCGAGCAACTGGACCGAATCCTGTGTGATGATCCCTCATGTGACAAACGGGGGAAGCACCTGCTGCCCGGCCCTTGGATCCAAGCACAGAGCCGGAGTCAGGAAGCAAGCATGGATGCCCACAGGCTTGCCTCATTCCTGGGCGATTCGGTGCGGGCGACGGGGGCAGCAAGCGGGGTGGAGAGCAAGCCGGGGGAAACGGTCTGGGTACGGGCCTCCGAAGTGGCCACGCTGCTCGGCCTTACATCCGCGACAGTGACCCGCGCGGCTCGTGAGTCCACAATCATTGGGCAGCAATCGAGCGGCAAAGGAACGGGCTGGGTCATCGATGCTGAGTCGGCTGTGAAGAAATGGCCCGCCGAATCGATCCACTTGCGTGAGAAGATCGCCAACGAGCGGATTCAGTAGCACCCGCAATCGCGCGCAACCTCGCGCAACTTCACGCTTCAGGGGTTCTTGGGTTGATTCCATGCGGCAACATGCCCGCATGAAGAACGCACAGACTGATTTCGTGCCCGTGTATGTTGCGGCCCATAGGCTCGGTGTCCCGCTCGCCTGGCTCCGCCGCGAGGCCCAAGCTGGCCGCGTGCCAGCCGTCCGGGCCGGGCGGCGATGGTTCGTCCACCTCGAACGGACTCGGGCCAAACTCACCCAACACGCCGACGCGGCCAAAGGGGGTGAGCCATGAGAGCTGACCCCAACATAAATCCCGCTCACACGCTGGCAGGCACCACGAGCGGGGAATCAAGGCACAAAGAGTATATCCCCGTCCTGATTGGCGCGAGGCACGCTGGGGCCATGCTGGCGATCGCACAGCGAACTCTGAGCAAGCACACGGCAACGGGGGCAATCCCCAGCGTGAAACTCGGCGGCGCTCGACGCTACATCGTTGCAGAGATTCAGGAATGGATCAAAGCGGGCTGCCCAACTGAACCCGGCGCGGGCGATGCAATCCGCCAACAGCCGGGCGGAGGTGAGGGATGAACAGCGCCCAAAGCCTCACGCCGCCACAGGGAATCTGTCTGGAAGTCTGGGAGAAGCTCGCAAAGGCAGAGGGCTTTCGATGGGCCATTGCAGAGCGTAACGCTGATGGCGAGGTCATCGGTACGGTGACCCGAAACCCAGTTGGTTCTCCAACTCGGTTCAAGGGTTCCGGCAAGCGTGGATTGATCCTGCACTGGCCCTTGGACAGCTACGCTGGAAGCTCTGAAACAGAACCAATCTTCATATGCGAGGGTGCTTCTGATACGGCTGCCCTGATGATGCTCGGATTCGATGCGGTGGGTATTCCGATGGCTGGGCAGTGTGGAAAGATGCTGGCTGCGGTGCTCAAAGGTCGGCATGTTGTCATCGTTTCAGACAATGACGAAGCCGGTCAGAAAGGCTCGGCGAAACTTTCGGGGCAACTCGTGGGCGAATGCGCGAGTGTGAGGATCATCATGCCACCGGGCGGCGCTTGCGATGCGCGTCAAGCTGTTGTCGATGGGGCCAGTGCTCAGGATTTCGGTGTTCTGGCCACACAAGCGGATTCGATTCCGGTTCCTCTCCTAGGGTTGCAGCGGAACGGAATCGAATCTGGCGCACCCCGGCTTGTCAGGCTCGATGAGGTTGAACCAGAACTTATCCAGTGGCTCTGGCCCGGAAGGATTGCTCTTGGAAAGCTCACGCTCTTGGCGGGTGATCCCGGCCTTGGAAAATCGTTTGTGACGCTCGATATGGCTGCAAGGCTCTCTAGCGGGCTTACATGGCCCGACGATCCCAAGACCCCGATTGCGCCCGGGGGCGTTGTGCTTCTCAGCGCAGAGGACGGCATCGCCGACACGATCCGGCCAAGGCTCGACGCAGCGGGTGCTGATGTGAGCAAGATTGTCGCAATCGAATCAGTCTGCTCGATCGACGCAAAGGGACATGAAACGGGACGGACATTTGACCTCTCCAAAGACATCGCGGCGCTCGACACAGCGATCACTTCGGTACCCGAGTGCAGACTGGTCATCATCGATCCGATCACCGCGTATTTGGGCGCTACAGATTCTCATAAGAACGGAGAAATCCGAGGACTGCTTGCGCCCCTCTCGGCTCTGGCAGAGAAGTACGGCGTTGCGATTGTCGCGGTGACGCATCTCAACAAGAACTCGGGCGGCGCAGCGATCTACAGAACGATGGGGAGCCTGGCGTTTACAGCGGCTGCGCGGGCGGCGTGGGTTGTCAGCAAGGACAACGATGACCCAAGCCGACGCCTGCTCCTCCCGATCAAGAACAACATCGCACCAGACACCGGAGGCCTTGCGTATCGGATCGAACCACAGGGGGTCAACGGGTGTCCGGTCGTTGCGTGGGAGCCTGATGCCGTGATCGCAAGCGCCGACGAGTTGCTCTCTCAGAACCAATCGAATCAGTGCGGCGGTGCTCTTGAAGAAGCCGAGCAATGGCTTCTTGATGTGCCCAGCGATGGCCCAGTGTCGGCTGCTGAGATTAAGGAAACAGCCAGCCGCGACGGGATCAAACCCAGAACCCTTGACAGAGCCAAGAAATCGCTCGGCGTGAACGCAACGCGAGAGGGGTATGCCTCGGACGGTCGTTGGGTGTGGGCCAGCCCTCATAGTGCGCCAACTGAACCCATAGAACGCCAACCCTAGAGGTTGGCGCACTATGGCGATCTTGGCGCTCTATAGCGATCTTGGCACTGAGCAACACATTATGGCATAATGCCCACGAAAGGCAGGGACACAATGGCATCACTCGCCAGAGACAAAGACGGCACCAAGCGAATCCTGTTCATGGATGCCGGGCGCAAACGCCGGACGATCCGGCTTGGCAAGGTGCCCGTCAAAGCGGCTGAGAGTTTCAAGGCGCACACGGAAGCGTTGATCGTATCCAGAGCGCTCGGCACGCCACCCGACCCACAGACCACCCGATGGCTTACGGAGCTGTCAGACGAACTGCACGAGCGCCTTGCGCGCGCGTTGAGCTGGTTGAGACCCGCGAGCCTGACGAGTGCCCCACCGTTGCGGAGTTGATAGAGCAATTCATCGCCAATGCCACTGTGAAGTCGAGCACGATGGCGGCGTACCGGCAGACCACAAACAGCCTGATTGAGTTTCTTGGCGCAGATACACCGATCGACAACATCTGCACGATGGATTCAGACAGTTGGCGCAAGTCGCTGGCTGATGATTCCGGGTTGTCACCGGCAACCCAAGTGAAGCGGACCATCGTTGCCAAGGCGATCTTCAGTCGCGCTGTCCGGTGGGGCTGGCTGGATGAAAGCCCATCCAACCACCTACGCGGCGGCTCGCAAAGCAATCCGAAACGCTCGGCATATGTGTCAGTCGAGACGATCCAAAGCGTGCTAGATGCCTGCCCAAATACTCAGTGGCGCGCAATCGTCGGGGTTGCTCGATTCGCTGGCCTGCGCTGCCCGAGTGAGCTGGCCGAACTGACTTGGGCCGACGTGACCCGGCTGACAGTCAGAAGCCCAAAGACAGAGGGCACAGAGGGGCACGCTGTGCGGGTGGTCCCGATCGACCCACGAATCATGCCTGTGCTGCAAAAACTCTTTGACGAGGCGGAGCCGGGGAGTGAGCGCGTGTTCGCGGGTATTACGCCAAAGACCAACCTGCGGACCCATATGCTCAGGATTCTGGCGCGTGCTGGCCTAACGCCTTGGCCCCGCCTATTCCACGCGCTCCGGGCATCGTGCTCGTGCGATTGGGTAGAGCGGTTTCCTGACCACGTTGTAGCGAGTTGGCTGGGTCACTCGCCCCGCGTTGCGGCTGAGCACTACCTGCAAACCCGCGACGAACACTTCCGGCTTGCGGCGGGTGTTGAAGGCCCGGCCCAACAAAGCGGCGCAGAATCCGGCGCACTTGTGGCGCAAAACGCGGCGCAGCACACGACCGCCAATCAACGCACGGAAGCGCCGATTGAATCGCAAGTCTCTAGCTCGTGCAAGGTTGTGCGATCATCTGCAGTCGAGTGCTGCAAGGCGCAAACAATGAAAGTGGGCGGAGAGGGATTCGAACCCCCGAAGGCTTTCGCCGACAGATTTACAGTCTGTTCCAATTGTCCACTCTGGCATCCGCCCATCGTGGCCGGGCCGTTCTGGGTCCGGGTGGAAATGTAGGTTCACCCGGTGGCATCGGCAAGGTGCGGGCGGATCTGAAATGGGTGGTCCCGAGTTCAGGCCGGCTCTTGGAGGGTGGGCTTGGTCCAGTCCCAGTCGGGGTCCTTGTGGAGTTTGGTCGAACCCTGACGGATGCACCGCAGGCAGATGATGGCATCCTCGTACGCCGGGCTTTGCCAGCAGCGGTCTTTACGCTCTTCGAGGCACATGGTGCAGGTGTAGCCCGGGTCCAGCGAGGTTTGCTCCTCCAGCACCACTTGACCAAACGCCAGCGTGAGGCAGTCGCCCGAGATCAGGGCGCCCTGGTGGCCCTCGACCAGTGGGAACTTGCCATCCCACTCTCGGCGCGAGAAGTCGCAAATGAAGTCGGTGGTCGCCATGTTGGTAAGGTCAGCGCCTTGTCGTTGCATGGGACAAGCATAGGAGGCAAGTGCTCAACTCCGAATCTGGCCCTCTGGCCCTTTGCTATCTGGGTCTTCCTGCTCCCTCTCACTTTTGGGGAGAGGACTGGGGTGAGGGGTCTTGCGTTTCCTCTTCTTTTATTGTGGGGGTGGCGTCCCGCCGCCCAATGTCACCCGGGTCTTGAACTTCACAACGGCCACCCCCACAGGAGGAGAAAGACAACAAGACCCCTCATCCGACCGCTGCGCGGCCACCTTCTCCCCAAAAGGGAGAAGGAGCATGACGATGGGAAAGGATGTTGATTACTGCCCCTCGTCGGCGCGGATTGCGTTGATCACGATTTCCATATCAAGCTGATCCGCAGCCCCGTCGCAGTTGAGGTCAACCGGGTTCTGGGTCCAGTCGTGCAGGTCGTCGATGTCGGCTACGCCGTCGCGGTTGACATCGCCTCGTGGTTCGAGGAAGACATACAGCCGATCCGCAAACCGCTGACCAAGCACGATCATGCCCGGCTCGTCGTAGTGGATGCCATCGGGCAGGAAGTTGATGTCATCCGTGTCGAACCAGCACGCCCAAGGGTCAGCATCAGCAACCACCTGCTGGGCGAGCCTGACCTTGACGACATGGGGCTGACCCGCATCGCGGATCCGAGCAAGAATAAACGGCAATTCGGGTTCACCAAGCTCGGTCCGAACGCCCGCGATGAAGTTGGTCAGCTTCGAGTTGTATGCGTTGGCGCGGAAGTTCTTGTCGGCATCGGACTCGCCCTGCATCCACACAAACGCCTCGACCGAGTGCGTCAGGTTCTTTGAGCCAAGCTCCAGAAACACATCGTCGATCGTCGCAAGAAGCTGGAGCCACATATCGCCGCCGACGGGGAACTCGCCGTTGGGCGTGGCCCAGTCTGCGTAGAGCGTTGAGCCCCCCACCGCGTACTTGACCAGCAAAATCCGGTCATCCGGGAACAACCCCGCAAGCTCTTTTCCAAAGCTCAGTTCCGGTCCAAAGAAGAAATCAGGTTCAAGGTCGGCGCACGACGCGGTCGATGACCCGGGCGCCAAAGGCATAAAGCCGGGGTTTGGGACCTGGTCATCCCAGTAGAACAGGTGCTGGTCGATCGGAGTTTGCCACGATGGGTCGATGTTGCGGACATCATCGCAGCCGGACATGTTCGACTGCCCCGCAAGAAAGAAGACGCGGACATGCGCCGCATTGAGCACAACGCTGTCAAGCCMGAAGTAGTCRTCGCCAACCGAGGCTGTGTCGCTCGTGATGCGAAGCTCAGTCAGCGCGCCAAGCACCTCTTGAAACTCGGCCGAGGTCGGCCCGCGCGCTTCGCCCACAACCTCCCAAGGCTTGGACTCAGAAAGCAAGATGTCGTGCGCAAAGAATGTGCTCGCACGAACCGGCGCAGCGATGTCGATCGTCAGCGTCATTGGGCCGCCGGCGGTGGTCCCCGTCAGTTGCACGCTTGGCCTTGATGGGACAAACGGGAACTTGGAGCTGAGAATCTCGAAGGTCAGCCGACCCCGGTAGGCGGATGACATATCACCCAGATAGCTCGCCGGCGCAACGAAGCCCATGTCCTCGGGGGTTGCGTCTTGCTGGGTGATGTAGTCGCCGAAGTGAAGTGTGAAGGCTCCGCCGTTATCGGTCGTTGTCCAGCCGTCGTCACCCGTGGTGAAGTCGCTCTGGGCGAGTTGGGCGTTGGCTAGAGATGCGGAACAGAGGCCAACTATGGCCATGACCGCGATGATCCGAAACGTCAGCATGAAGCATTCCTTCGCCGAGAATACGCCCCGATCCTCAGGGCGCGTGACACAAATTCAGCCTCTGTGAAAGCGTGTGGCGCTGCCAACACCCAAGAGGCGAACACTCTGCCCTAAATTATGGTATCGGCCCCGGGGTCTGTCAAGCCAAATCACCGATCAACAGCCAGTTACAGACTGTCGAGTATGACCGATACTGGCGTATAATGCGACTGGGGAATCCCCGATTGGGGGATTATGTTACCAGTATCTTCCAACCAGCTTGTTGCCTTTGAGGACATCAACCCTGTCAAGGATCGGCATGCGGACGATGTCTTTGAGGTGGGGCTTGACCATCTGCCGAAACCGCGTCTGCTGTTCTGCGATCGGGAGCATCGCATCGATCACGGTCAGCCCACGCTCCTCGACCAATCGCTCGTACTCGTCATAGATCCTGCCCTGAAACAGCCGGAAGCTCTGGTAGGGGTCTTCGCTCAGCCCGAGGTCCATGCCCGCTTCGTAGTATTTGAGTTCGGGCCTGCCGTGAAGGATGCGCGAGAGGGCTTCTTCCAGCGGCAACCGAAAGTACACCGCGAGCGTGGGCTTTGGGGCGAATCTGTAGAGCCTGCGCACATAGTCTCGGTCCATGCCGCGGGCGGCATCACGCGCAAAGGCTGTGTAGATGTATCGGTCGGCAAAGACCACCCCGCCGGCGCGAAGCGAGGGCAGGATTTCGCCTTCGAGCCGGTCCGCAAAGTCCGCGGCATGAATAAGCGAAAAAGTGAGCGGACTGAGCTGCCGCGTCGCTTTGCCTTTTTTTGTTGTTTTTCGTACAAGATCGGACGAGTTCCATTCGCTGAAATACGAGCAGTAGCCGAGCGATGCGACCCATTTTTTGAGCAGGTCCATCTGCGTGCTTTTGCCCGAGCCATCGAGGCCCTCGACGATGATGAGCTTGCCGGGGAGCTCATCATCGATGTAGGGCTTGTAGCTCCGGCGTGAATGCTTGCCACCAGCATCGACCCCGCCGGGGTCTTGCCAGCGGATGATGGTTTCAACGCCAAAGGTATCGGCGAAGAGGTCAGCCTTTCGCTGCGCACCCTCAACACATGCGGTCGGGTTTGCCTTTGCGATCGCAAGGATTCGGATCACGCGCTCGTCAACTTCCACCTTGACCGCTTCGACATCGCGCGAGTGTGTCCGGTCCAGACCATCGGCGATGCGCAGAATCCCTGCCAGCCTGCTGACGATGCCCTGGTTCTCAGGGGTCAGCCGCTTGAACTCCTCGTGGGACCTTCCGGGCTTTGTTTTTCGGTGAAAGCGGGCGATCACGGCGATCAGCTCGATCTCTTCCTGCGTAAAGCCCGCAAGCCCGGAGTGTAAAATCAGGTGGTAGCTGTGCCGGTGGTGGCGGTTGTAATTCATCACCGCGCCAACATCACGAAGAATCGCCGCGGCTTCGAGCACCTCGCGGCGCCTGCGGTGGCCCTGAATGACGCGCTTGTTTGCGAGCTGGTCATAGATACTTGTCGCGAGTTTGGCGGTGTGCACCGCGCCGGGGATATTCACGCCGCAACGGTCCGCAAACTCAACCGCGGTCGCAAGCGTCGGGAGCGCCCCCGCCGCGACCGCAGACGATGCGCCAGCGAGTTCGTCGATCATCTCCAGAATGATGCCATCGCGGMTGCCTCGGTCGTGGACCTTGATGGAATCGATGCCCAAAAACTCCAGCAGCGCCTCGATGATGACAAGCCCCGCGACGATGATGTCAGCTCGCTCAGAACTCAGCCCAGACACAGATCCCCGCTCGGAGACGCTGAGCGATGCGAGTTTCTCGATCAGGTTCTTGATCTCGTCGAGACCGACCTCGTGCCCCCGCGCCGAACTTGGGATCAGACTTGGCCTGTCATCTGAAGACTGCAACCGCAGCGACATCGCAGCCAAGCTGGTGATGGTCCCCCCGGTCCCGATGAGCACCGCGGGCGGATCACCAAAGTCAGGGATTTGGTCTTCGATCGCTTTGCGGGTGAACTCACGCAACTCTGCCAGCAACTCTTTCGTGCCCGGCTCGCAGGAGCCAAACCGCTCGGTGAGCCGGATCGCGCCAAGCCCAAGCGGGTGGATGCACCGGATCTCCCCGCCAGTAAGCCCGACAAGCTCGGTGCTCCCRCCGCCGATGTCCGTTATGGYGGCTGAAATTCCAGAGAGGTCAAACTCGCCAGCGACCGACCTGCACGCAAGCTCGGCCTCACGCTGGGCGGAGATCACCYTGACCGTGTTCCCCGTGCGCGAGCGGATCATCTCGATAAACTCYTCTTTGTTCTCGGCATCTCGCACCGCTGCCGTTGCGACAATCCGGAGCCTTCGCACCCCAAAGCCCTTGGCGATGTCGCACATGTGCGTCACCGCATCAACCGCAGCCGCCATCGCTTCTTTGTCGAGGTAACCCGGCGTGTCGGACTTTCGACCCAGCCGCGCCATGGATTTTTCGTCGTCGATGACGCGGTAGCCGCCCGAGCGCGGCGCATCAGCAATAACAAGACGGATGCTGTTGGTACCGATGTCAATGGCAGCGAGCCGTGAGGCGCGCTGGCTTGGGACCGCAACATGGAATTCTTCGATGGACATGGCTTAGTCGTCTCCCTCGATCGTTGGAAGACTCGGGCGGACACCCGTGTTGTGCAGCGCGCTCATGGTGTTCTCTTTCAGGTCGGCAAAGACCGCCCGCATGCTGCGGTTGGCGTCGATCCGCGTCAGGTTGAATGTCTCAACCAACTCACCAAAGACCTTGAGGAGTCGGCCTTGGTAGCGAACAAACGAGGTGTAGATGTCGCGTTCTTCCTGGTAGTCCATGCCCGATTCCCAGTGGTCAAACCMGCCGCCCGAGAGCACCCGGGGGATCAGATTTTCGACCGTAATGTCAAGATAAAACACCGCGTCGGGCTTGGGCGCAAAGCGGTACACATCTTCAACCCACTGCGGATCTGAGCCTCGCACGATCGAGCGGGCAAGGCTCGCGTAGAAGTAGCGGTCCGTCAGCACGACAAAGCCGGCGCGGAGGGCGGGGATGATCTCGTTCTCGACACGGTCTGCAAAATCAGTCGCGTAGAAGAGGTCCATCGTGAGCGGCCCAAGCGTGTGCCCGGCCTTGGCTTTTTGGAGACCAGCGCCGGCAAGTCCCGAGCTGGAGAAGGCGGTATGAAGGACGCCGTAGCCGTCGTTTTCGAGCCATTCGCGGAGCAGGGCGATGTGTGTCGATCTGCCCGCGTGGTCGGTGCCCTCGATGCAGATGAGCGCGCCGGGGTGTTCGCTTGTGTCAACCGGGGCGGCCCCGCTGAGCGGGTATTGGCCCGAGTAGGTCAGGCCCCGATAGCCCACTTCTTCGTGTTGAGTTCGCTTTGATCCTTGGCGCATTGGTGCTCCGTTCGGCTCTCGTAGATAGTAGCACCGCGCGCAAGAATGCTTTGAGGCGGTGCCACTTACCCCGCGCTTGCGGATTCTTCAAACATGGCTTCGACAAACCTGTCCGGCTCGAAAGGCTCGATATCGTCCGGGGTTTCGCCGACACCGATGAGCTTGACGGGGAGATCCGTTTGCTCGCGGATCGCCACGACCATGCCCCCGCGCGCGGTCCCGTCGAGCTTTGAGAGGAAGATGCCAGTGACCCCCGCCGCCGCTGTAAAGCCCTCGGCCTGACGCAGCGCGTTCTGGCCAGCGGTTGCATCGAGCACGAGCAGCACCTCGTGGGGCGCATCGGGGATCTTCTTCTCGACCACCCGGCGGATCTTGGTCAGTTGGTCCATCAAACCAGCCTGAGTCTGGAGCCTGCCCGCAGTGTCGAGGATGATGACATCGACGCCGCGAGCAAGGCCTGCAGCGCACGCATCAAAGGCGACGGCTGCGGGGTCGGAGCGTTCTTGGCCCTTGACGATGTCTACGCCGAGCCGCTCGGCCCAGATCTCGAGCTGTCGCACCGCGCCGGCGCGGAAGGTGTCGCACGCGCCGAGCAGGACTGTCTTGTCGTCATCGGTGAAGCGTTTGCAGAGCTTTGCGATGCTCGTGGTCTTGCCCGCGCCGTTGACGCCGGTGACGAGGATCACGGTCGGGCCAGACTCGGCGATGCGGATCTGCCGATCTTCTTTGGGCCACATCGCTTTGATTTCGCGTTTGAGATAGTCGAGCGCATCTTCGCCTTTGGTCATCTCGCCTTTGGTGTACGCATCGCGGATGCCTTTGGTGAGGTTGCGGGCGGCAACGACACCCACATCAGCGCGGATAAGCCGCGCTTCGATCTCGGCGATGAGTTCTTCATCGAGCTTTTTGCCCGTGAGCATCGAGACGATGCCCCCAAAGCTCTCGCGGGTTTTGGCAAGGCCCGACTTGAGCTTACCGATCACGGATTTGAAGAACGCCAAAGGTCAGCCCTCCTGTTCTTCGGTTGCCTGTTCTTAGGCTGGGGTTTCGCTGAGAACTCTCTTGAGCAGCTTGTCGAGGATCGCGTTGACGAACGCGGGCGACTTCTCGGTGCTGAACTCTTTGGCGAGTCTGACGGCTTCGGAAACCGCGGCCTTGGGCGGTGTCGTGCCTCGGGTCATCTCGTAGTACGCCAAGCGGAGCAGCGCCCGATCGACCGCGGGCTGGCGGTGCATGGGCCATTCTGGGGCAAGCTCAGTGATCGCGGCGTCGGCATCGGCTCGGTGCTCAAACGCATCGCGCGCGAGGTTCAGGGCCTTGTCTACTTCGCCGGGCTTGAGGTTGTCGGCGCTGTCAATCGAGGCGCGGACCNGTTCGAGTTGGGCATCGCTGACCGCATCGAGTTGGTAGAGCGCTTGGAACGCGAATCGTCGGATGGTTCTTGGGGTTGCCATGGGCGTGTTACGACTTGTCCTGTGGGAGTGTTGATTCGAAGCGTTCGATGGTGCAGGGTCGCCCTTGGGCGATCGCGCTGGTCATTGCGTTCAGTGAAGTGAGCGTATCGAGCAAAGCCGCAGCGGCTTCTTGCCCCTTGTTGCCCTTGGCCCCACCGCTTCTTGCCTCGGCGTGGTCGAGCGTCTCTGCGGTGATAAGCCCAAAGGCGATTGGCACGCCGGTCTGGAGGGTTGCTTGTGTAATGCCCTGTGCCACTGCGTCGGCGATGTAGCGATCGTGCAGGGTTTGGCCGTGGATGAGACAGCCAAGAACGACGACACCTTTGTACCGGCCCGTCTTGGCGGCGGCTGCGGAAAGAGCGGTCAACTCGAACGCGCCGGGGGCATCGATCACGGCGATCTGGTCGCGCGGGACACCCCGCTCTTGGGCTTCTGCCAGTGCCGCTTCGAGCAAACGGGTCGTAATCGCGGTGTTGTACCGGCTGACGACAATCGCGATAGGGGTAAGAAGGCTCACTGGGTCGATGGTACGCCTCTCTTGGCGGTACGATCTTGGTATGCGACCCGTGATCCAACGATTGGTGCCGGTGCTTCAGTTGACGAGGGTCACTGGCGCGTTTGCTGCGGTCGCCAATGTCTGGTTTGTGATTGTGTGGACACGGGCTTTTTCCGAGGAAGCCGGGACCAGAGCCATCGGTGATCGGCCGCTCTGGGTTTTGCTGGCGGGAGGGGCGATCGCGGCTCTTGGGCTGTACGCCTTTGGGGCGGCGCTCAACGATATTCTCGACGCCAAGCGTGACCGGACGCTTCGGCCCAACAGGCCGTTGGCCTC
The DNA here is from genome assembly GCA_002732755.1 of Phycisphaera sp. GTDB lineage: Bacteria > Planctomycetota > Phycisphaerae > Phycisphaerales > UBA1924. Next base: position 553 of record NVSP01000037.1, on the reverse strand, counting down.
GGAACAGATCTCGGAAGAAATCGCGATGAGCGTTGTCATCGGGACGCTGGTGGCGGCGATTCTTGGGGCGCTCCTGCTCGGGCCAGAGGCGGTGACACTGACAGCCATCGCGGCGATCGGGATCACGATCTACAATGTCGCGGGCAAGTTTGTGCCAGCGATCGGGCTGCCGGTGCTCGCGGTTGTCTACGCCGGGCACATGCTCGCGCCCAACATCGAACTCGTGTTTGTCTGGCCCGTGTGGCTCGTCATGACGCACGCGATGCTCGTGGGCGGGCTGGCGCATGTGATGGAGCACAGGGTGCCAAGGCTCAGCCCGCGGGCGGTGCTGTTTGCCATTGCCGGGTGGGCGCTGTGCTCGGCGGTCTTGTTCTGGAACAGCGCACGGCACAGCGGCTCATCGGTGCTCTGGCCCGAATGGGTGCCGATGGTCACGCTTGTGTGGATACTTGTGTCGATCGTGTTCTTTGCGGCGATGTGCTTTCGCCGGATCACCCGGCTCGGGTTCGGTGAACTGGCGGGCGAAAAGGTCCGCCGCTATGGCACGCTCTGG
>NVSP01000036.1 GCA_002732755.1 Phycisphaera sp. | reverse complement strand
TTGGTCGTCACTGGCGCGGCAAGAGCCGGATAGATCCGCTCATCACGGGGCAATCCGTCAACATTCATTGCAAAGCGCAGAGTTTCGGGCGTGGTGTCGAAATTCGGTGTGTCCTGGCATGTGAAGAACGTGTTAAAGCATTTCCGAACGCCCGTGGTTCCTAGAACCGCAGTGCAGGGGGAGTTTGCATAGGTCAGGCTGCAGCGCTCTATATCCATCTCGACAATCTGGATTAGCTCGCGTTTAAGGTTGGTCATAGAAACGCATCCCCATGTCAAAGCTCATGTATTCCTTGGGGCCACTGTTGGTTGGTGCAATCACACCGCCATCGCGCCATGCATAGAAGGCATCCTCGTATTTGGTTGGACGCCAGAGCCAGAAGAACCCGCCGCCGCCGTTGAAATGCGTCTGAAAGCTTGTCCATTGCGTCGCGCGTAAGAACGTCGGTTCGATGTGCGTTAGCCCCGCAGCCGTGCGAGACCCCTTGCGAACCGTTGCAGAGCCGAGGAGGTTCCCGCCCTCGCTTACATTCGACTGCAGATCAACCGAGTTGGGCGTGATCGGCGGCGCGTTCGCCAAGGAATACCTCGAGCACGGCGTACGCGGCGAGTTCGACGCGGTGGTTTCCATGACCGCACCGCGGACTCCCATCGGAAACGAAGAGAATGTCGGCGTGGCACGCATCGCCTTTGTCGAAACGACCATCGCGCCAAAGTGGGCCGAGCTGACAAGGCTCGGCGCTACGGTGAGGCTGGAAGACATGTCGGGCCGGGTTGTCGCCAGCAGGCTTGGTGCCCGGATCGAATCGGTCGCGGGCACTTCTGAGGCTATCAGCGCTGTGGTTTCTGGAGCCGCTACGCCAGACGGGTCGGGCGGCACGGTATCCTCGATCACCTTTGATCTCGATGCCAGATATCTCAACGCCGAGCTTCGGGCGATCCTGCCGATCCCGGTGATCGAGATCATCGATGCGGGCGAGATGTCAACCACCGGCGCGGTGCGTGCGCGCAACGCAACGCTGCGCACATATGTCGTGCCGGGTGTTGAAGGTGTGCAGGTTGATTTTGATGGCAGGCTCGAGTTCGAGGGGGCGGCTCTCACCGCTGGCCTGCGTATCGAAGATGCGATTGGTTCAGCAGATATTGTCTTTCACAAGAATGCAACAGGGTTACCCGATTATCAAGTCGATGTCATCGCGTACTCGGCCCGTGCGATGGGCTTGCCGCTGACAAACGCGAGGGTTGCTATCGAATCAACCGGCGAGCCACGCGGGTTGGTCGTACCGATGCTCTTTGCCGAGTCTTGCGGCGGCGTGGTTTCCGGCAGGGCAGCCGTGTACCCCGCGATGGATTGGGCCGGCCCGGGCGAGCGGTCATACGAAACGTCACTTATTTTTAGCGGTCTGAAACTCAACGAAGCGCTCGACGGGTTCGCGTCGGCCAGGCCGGATGCAAAGCCGCGCGACCCGCGCAAAGACACGGGGGCGCGCCTTGAAGGGCAGCTCACGCTGGGCGGTCTTGTTGGCAACGAGGATTCAAGGCGTGGCAGTCTTTCGGTTCAGATCGCCGGGGGCGATGTGATCGCGGTGCCCGGCGCGATGCGTCTCGTCGAGGCGGGCAACCTGCAATTTCCGGCCTCAGAGGGGATCGACTACGCGAGCGTCCAAGCGATCTTTGACGGCACAGAAATCTCGGTCGAGGGCATCTCGCTCATCAGTAAAAGCGTCGAACTACTCGGGTTTGGGACCGCGACCTGGCCCGAGCTTGAGCTTGATCTGAGGCTGCGATCAAAGGCGACCCGCCGGATTCCGCTGTTGAGTCAGCTTCTTGAGACGATCCGGGACGAGTTCGTGACGATCGTGGTCACGGGGACCGCCGCCGCTCCAAATGTCAGCGTAGAATCCCTACCCGAGACGCGACGAGTCATCGGGCGCGTCCTCGGTTTCGGGGAAACCGCGAGCCAGCGAAGGCTCAACGACCTCAGCGAACGGGCAAGCCGGCAGCGTCGGCTCAACCGTAAACGGTAAACAAAGCAGACACAAGAACCAGCAACCAACTCTTCCGATACCAAGCGGAACAACAGACAATGGAGACACAATGACAAACGATGAACACATGCGGCAAGAGCTAGACCCCGCCAGCGAGGTCGAACAAGACGAGAGCGCCGTCCCGCCGGAGCAGCCCGAGCATCTTCGGGCGCGAGATCCTGATATTCAGAGAAAACTTAGCCAAATGATTACAGATGTTTCCGGCGTTGATAAGAAAAAATACGAACACCGGCTCGTGCAGGACCTCATGACCGCAGCGCTCAAGCTGTTGCCCGACGGTCGCGACACGGGCGAACTCAAGCTCATGACCGCAGCCGTCAAAGAACTCCGCTACGCATACAGAGTCTTCGGGCAGTACCCAAACATCCGCAAGGTCACGMKCTNKYGGMTCSGCKCGSACSCCWGARGAYCAYSCSGAYTAYKYRKCMGCSGTYGAKTTCWSCMRGMTSATGGCNMRAGCGNRRSTGGATGKCGATCACCGGCGCCGGCGAYGGSATCATGAAAGCCGGGCACGAAGGCCCAGGCCGCGAGGCCAGCTTCGGCGTGGCAATCCGCCTCCCCTTTGAGACCAGCGCCAACACCGTGATCGCCGGCGATGAAAAGCTCATCAACTTCCGCTACTTCTTTACGCGCAAGCTCATGTTCCTGAGCCAGTGCGACGCCGTCGCGGTGTACCCCGGCGGGTTCGGCACGATGGATGAGGTCTACGAAGTTCTTACACTCGTGCAAACAGGTAAAAGCTCGATGATCCCGATCGTCCTGCTCGAAGGCGAGGGCATCAACTACTGGGACGAATGGCACGAGTTCGTCACCGAAAAACTACTCGGCCACGGCATGATCAACTCCGAAGACCGCAGCCTCTACAAAGTCTGCAAAACCGCAGAAGAGGGCGTCGAGGAGATCGAACAGTTCTACCGCAACTACCACAGCTCGCGGTATGTGCGCGACGACTATGTCATCCGCATGAACTACGCGATTAGCGAGGAAGACCTCGCCGAGATCAACGAGGAGTTTGCGCCGCTGGTCAAGTCGGGCAAGATCGTCCAGTGCGGCCCGTACCCTGAAGAGAACGACCACCTCGACATGCCCCGCCTCGCGTTTACGCATACGCGCTATCACTACGCGGTGGTCCGAAGGCTCATCGATCGGGTGAATAAGTCTGATCCGAGATCGATGAAATGATGAAACTAGCCATGCTCCTGCTGATCGTAGCTGCGAGTGTCGGCTGCACTACACATTCCCCAAGGCTGCCCGATGGTCCAGCGCCGTGGGAGAGGCCAGACGTCAAACGCCCGGTCGTTGACGGCAACCAGCAGGGGTTAGAACTGCGGATTTGGGTGATCGAGGATCAGGATGAACTTGTCGCCGATCTCATCAATACCTACCAGAGCAGGCCCACGCCCATGCTTGATTCTGACCGCTCGGCGTGGCGCGCCAGCGGGCTGATGCCCGTCACGATCCCGATTGACGAGCTTACGCTGGCGCGCGGGAGAATGAAGCTCATCGGTCCCGAACAGCAGGACTGGTTCGGGGTGCTCGCCGACTGGCGCGAAACAGTCCCGGGTAGGCGCGTTGCCGAGGGATCGCTGATCTCGCTCGCCGACGGGCAGATGCGCACGCCCGCGGGGCGCTTTCGGATGCTCACGCGGTGTTGGGTCGAGCCTGGTGCCGACGGCCCGGTGATGCACATAGAACTTGCGGTGCAGTTGCAGGATCTGAACCGCCGACCAACCGCGGTTGATCTTGCGATACACGGCGCACCCTCGCTCGTGGAACAGGGGCTTGTGTTCCCCGAACTCACGACGAGCTTTCAGATGCAAAAGGACGAGGCGCTCGTGATTGTGCCCGTCTCGCCGAGCTTTGATCCGGCGGAGTTGTTGATCGATGAAGAGGCAGAGCCGGTCGCACCCGAGGAAGGCCCGCCGATCACCGCGATGCCGACGATCGGCGAGGCGATGCTAACCTCGGTCGAGTTCGGCGGCGTATCCCCCGTCCGGCGGCGCGCGATCATTGTTCTTATTGCTAGGCTACCGACCGAGTACCGTTTATTGTCCAGCCGCGAGGAACGCCCGTAATGCAGCTTGTTCCGATTCTTCAGTTGATCGCCGGCCTGGTTGCGCTGGTCTTTGGGGCCGAGTTTTTAGTTCGGGGCGCCTCTCGCCTCGCCGCGGCTGCGGGTGTCAGCTCGTTTGTGGTCGGGCTGACGGTCGTCGCATTCGGGACGAGTGCGCCCGAACTCGGCGGCTCACTCGGCGCTGCGATTCAAGGCAACACCGGGCTTGCCGTGGGCAACATCGTCGGGTCCAACATCGCCAACATCCTGCTCATTCTCGGGCTGACCGCGATCATCTGCCCGATTCCGGTCAAGTTCAAAGTCGTCAAAAGAGAAGTGTTGCAGATGATCGGCATCACGATCGTCGCGATGCTCCTGATGCTCTGGGATTCGATCCCAAGACTCGGGGGCGTGGCACTCTTTCTCGGCTTGCTTGTCTTTATCGTCCGAAGTTACAAGATGGGCAAGAGCGATCCCGAGCACGCCGAGGAGATGCAGGTCGCCGCCAAGGAGCTTGCCACCGAGGTTACGCACGGCACGAAACGGCCCCTAATTGTGAACCTTGTGATGGTTGCTGCCGGGATGTTCCTTCTGGTTATTGGCGCCAGCCAACTCGTCGGCGGGGCGACATCGGTTGCCAAGATGTTCAATGTTTCAGACGCGGTCATCGGGCTGACGCTCGTCGCGTTTGGGACCAGCGTGCCGGAACTGTCGCTCTCGGTTGTCGCGGCTCTGCGCAAAGAATCCGACATCGCCATCGGCAATATCCTCGGGTCAAATATATTCAACATCCTCTGCGTGCTCGGCATCACAACGATGGTCTCGCCCAATCCGCTCGTTGTGCCAGCGGACATGTGGACCCGTGATCTCTGGGTGATGCTCGGGGCGAGCCTTGCGTGTTTGCCGATACTTATGTCCGGCGGGAAGGTGTCTCGCATCGAGGGGATCGTGCTTCTCGGACTCTACGGCGTGTATTTGGGCACGGTATTTATGATGAGTGGCGGATAACCAAGCTTTCCCGCGATCCGATGACAGTCCGGCAACCATCTGGCCGATGCGCTCGTCGGAGGAACCTCTACTAAGGTGCTGCGCGTCACAACCATCTCGGCAAAGGCGGGAATGAAGCTTGCTTCGCCGATCTTTCACCCCAAAGCCCCAAGCCGGGTGCTCTTGCGCACGGGCTTTGAGCTTGACAGCCGAACGATTGTGCGGCTCCGAGAGCTGCGCGTGCGCACGGTCTGGATCTCGTACCCGCCGCTGGATTCGTTGCTCAAGTACACATCTCCCGAGGTGACGCGCCACCGCGCATCGATCGCCGGGCAGGTGTACGAACTGTTCGATACCCTCAGCCGCGACACGCACGCGGACCTCGACTATGCCTCGTACGCACGAACGATCTCATCGCTTTCTGAATCATTGATCTGCAACCCAGACACGATCGTGTTTCTCGACGACGTCGCATCCATCGGCGAAGAGGAACTCGACCACGCGTGCGCGGTCAGCTTTGTGTCGATCCTGATGGGCCTGAAGATGAGCACCTACCTCGAGCACCAGCGTTCGCGCGTGTCTGCGGCGGTGGCGCGCGATGTAACGCCGCTGGGTGTGGCTGGAATGCTGCACGACATCGGAGTGACCCAACTTTCAGATGAGGTGCGCGAGCGGTTCAAGAAAACGCACGATGTGTACGATCCAGAATGGCAAAGACACACGCTACTCGGGTTCCAGATGGTTCACGGCAAGGTCCCTCCATCGGCGGCGGCTGCCATCCTCAACCACCACCAGGCCTACGACGGCTCCGGGTTTCCCGCCCGCAACCGAGCCGATGGTGGAATCGAAGTTCTCAGCGGAAACCAGATCCACATCCACGCGCGAACCGTCGCAGCCGCGGATATGTTCGACCGCTTGTCACGCCGGTTCGACGCCAAAGGCAACCCCGTTCCGCGCGTACGCGTCCTGTCGAGCATGCTCCGCGGCGCGTACGCAAAGAAACTCGACCCGATGGTCATGAAGGCGCTGCTGGCGGTCTGCCCACCGTACCCGCCCGGGTCGATGGTCACGCTTTCCGACGGCACCGACTGCGTTGTCCTGGGATGGGAGCCGTCGGACCCGTGCCGCCCACGCGTGGTGGTGCTCGATCCGAACCTGCCTGAGACCAACGAGCGGGGCGAGATGATCGACCTGAGCGAGACGCTTGGGTTGTGCATCAGCGTGGCGGATGGGCAGAAAGTGGGCCGGGATAATTTCTATCCTCTCCATAAAACAGATTTCTGTCTCGAAACAGCCTCGAAGCAGTTGCACAACGCCGCCGAGATCCAGCGCCAGCGCTCGACCGGCGAGCGCATCAAGCGAAGATCCGCGTAAGCGTCAGCCGCCTTGCTGAAACGATGTGCGCTGGGCGCCGCCGGGCATGTTTGGCGGGCCTTGCCTTGCCGGGTTGCCGTCTTCATCGAGCGTCAGCCCGACGAGTTCGAGCTGCGACTGCTCCCACGGCTCATTGATAGTCTCACCGGCGCCGGGTTCACGCAGCAAGACCGACTGGCCCGGTTCGATGCCTGCGAGGATTTCCGCGTTGGTGTCGCTGAACCGGCCTGTTTGGACGGGGATACGCACGAAACTGCTGCCGCGCGGCGCGTAGACATAGCGGACCGGTCCATCGTTGAACACCGCGGTCACTGGGATCGAGAGCGCATCTTCGACATTGTCAAGCATCAGGTCGGCTTCGCACCGCATCGACGGCTTGAGCGAGTCGGCGTGTTCGGCCCCGTCGATCAGGATTTTGACGGTGTATTCGCGGAGGTTGGGGTCGCGCCAGCCGCCGGACTCTGCGAGCACGCCGATCTCGGTGACCGAGCCGCCAAGAGTCACGCCCGGCAAGGCATCGACCCGGATGCGCGCCTTGATCCCCTTGCGGATCTTGCCCGCAAGGCTCTCGTGAACCCTCACTTCTGCGACGAGCCTTGTGGTATCGGGCAGGCCAAAGAGCATCTGGTTTGGGTACACGCTCTGGCCGATCTGCAGCGGGCCATCCGAACTCCACATCCTGCGCGATGACGAGATCGTTGTGCCATAGATCGCCATGCCGTCGGACGGGGCCTTGATCGTGGATGCTTCGATCTGCGAGCGTGTTTTTTCGACGCGTGCGGTGTCTCGCACGACCCTTCGGTTTTGCTGCGCCCGCTCCGCGTCTTTGTTGGCGAGCTTGATCTCGTTCTGCGCCTTGACATTGTCAAGCTGTGCCTTGGCTTGGCGGACATCGCTCTCTTTCTSCTNNCGGTCTTTTTTCTGCGAGTACTCGATGTACGACTCTTTCTGGAGCTTGACCGTTTCGACCCGAGCGCGGGCGCGAACAAGCGAGAGCTCGTCCTGGTCGAACTGGTCCTTGCTAATGAAGCCTTCCTCGAGCAGGTCAACGTTCTTGGTGTGCTTGGCTTCGAGTCTTGAGAGCTCGCGGTCGGCTTCGTCGATATTCAGGTCGAGTTCCTGAAGCTTCATGACCCGGTCGCCGGATTCCCATTGTTCGAGCGTGAGCTGCGCGAGCCGGAGCTTGAGCTCAGCATCCCGGATCGAGCTCTCGTTGTCGGTCAACTGGATCTCGTACGCGTTCTTGGCTGCAAAGAGCGAGGCCTCGGACGACTCAAGGCTCGCTTCTTCGGTGTCGAGTTGGGTCGTCAGGTTGTCGGTGTTGAGCACGCAGAGCACATCGCCCTCTTTGACGATGATTCCCTCATCAATAATCTCGACGATGGTCGCCTGCGATTCCAGCGGCGAGCGGACCTCGATCTGCTCGAGCGCCTGAAGTTCGCCCGATGCGGTTGTGGTAATCTCAAAGCTCATCAACGCGGCTTTGGTGATGTCTCTGGTGAGCACCGCTTCGCCCGAGTCCGATTCGGAGTTCTGACCCACAATGTACCAAGCTGTGCCGCCGACCCCGGCGAGCAGGATGAGCGTCAGAGCCGTCGTCTTGACGAAGCCTCTGGTGGAAGCGGGGGCCGGTCGGGATGCGTGGTTGATCACTGGGACGCTCCTGCTGGGTGGTGTTTGTGCAACACCGTTTCGATCAAGGAAAGAATCATCGATGTGTACCGGTCCGCAGCCCGCTGGTTCAGGCAAGGCCGGATCGGCTTGGTACGATCGCGTATGCCTGATTCTATCGAGATGCTTCTGGTCTTGGCCGCCGACAGTGAAGTCACCGCCGCGTGCCGGTTGTTCGATGCCAAGGCTCCAGCAGATGCACAAAGCGGGGCCGCATTCCGGGTCTCGTCCTCTGTTTGGGTGCTCCAGACAGGTATCGGCAAAGCCAACGCCGCGGCTCGGGTTGCTCAGACCTTGGCAACGACCAAGGTCCAGCGAGTGATCAACATCGGGGTCGCCGGCTCGCTCCCCGGCAGCGGGCTTGATCTGGGCCAAGCGATTCTCGCATCAAGGTCTGTCTTCGCGGATGAGGGCATCGACACACCCGGCGGATTCCTCGACTGTAAAGCGATGGGCTTTCCGATCTATCAGGATGACGATGGTGCGGGCATCTCCCCGGATCAGGAACTGCTTGCCAAGTTGCAGAGCCTGGGTCTAAGCGAGGTCGTCGTGGCAACCGTCTCGACATGCTCGGGGCGGGATGCTCTTGCGATGCGGGTCCGCAGGCGGACCGGTGCTGCTGCCGAGGGCATGGAAGGCGCAGCGGCGATGCTTGCCTGCCACCACGCGGGCGTGCCGGCGGCTGAGATCCGCATCATCAGCAACACCACCGGCGACCGCGAATCTCAGACATGGGATATCGGACTGGCGATGACACGCCTTGGTGAGCTTTCGTTTCAGCTATCGGACATTGACTTCAACTGATCGGACGCTCCCACGCTTGGCTGTTCCGTTTGGCGCGGCCCGAGGGTGTCGGGAATCTCTGATGGTCCTGTGCTCACCTCAACAGGGCAATCCCCTGCGCCGATAAACGCTCCGAGTGAACAGATGCTCATGCCCGGCGTGTGCCGGGGGATTGGGTATCAGGGGTTGGTCGAGGGTGTCGATGGCGCGAGCGTCGTTTTCAGGCCTGAAACAGAAGCGGGGGCGTCACAGCGCTCCGGCTGCCACGCGCCAGCCGCGACCCATCGCGGTGGACTTTGGCACAAGTGCTCTCAAAGTTCTCCAGGTTTCAGGATCTGACAAGCCTTCGCTCATCGCAGCGGCTGCGCTCGATACACCCGTCGAACTCTACGACGAYCCCGCAGCACGCATCAGCTTCCAAACCGCGCAGTTGCCCGGSCTYATCCGCGGCGCAGGCTTTAAGGGCAAACGAGCCGTCTGCCTGCTCCCGGTTTCGCTCACATTTTGCAAACATCTGCAAGTCCCAAAGGGCAATCCCGCAGCGATCGAGTCGGCAACCAAGTTCTCGCTGGCGGCGCAGCTTGGCTGTGACCCGTCCATGCTCGTGCTCCGGCACACCGCGGTCGGACTCGTCGGCGCGGATCAGRGCAARGTCGARGTCATCGGSATGGCCGCGGCYCGGTCGACCGTCGATGTCCTCATGCGGTCGCTYCACGCCAGCAAGCTCGARCCMGTSGGGGTCCAGCCAGAATCKCTGGCTTCGCTCGCMGGCTTCAACGCGATCGGCGCYGCACCAGAAGACAAAACAACGCTCTACCTCGACTTGGGCTTTGGCTCGACCAAGGCCACCATCGGTCGCGGCGGCAGGCTCATGTTTGCCCGCACCTTCGASTACGGCGGGCGCGCTCTGGACAAGTCCTTGGCGAGCCGGTGGAAGGTCAGCGTCGCACGGGCCCACGAGGCGCGCCGAAACGACGGCGACTTTACCGGCGTCCAGCGTGCCCCGGTATTCTCGCTCGGCTCACTCAACCACAAAGACGAAACAGCAGCCAGAACCCACAAGACCCCCAGCGTCATGCCGGATCTTGTTGAGGCGTTCGAGATTCTCTCGGATGAGGTGTCGCTGTGCATCCGCTACCACCGCAACCTGTTCCCGAACGAACCGGTCGAACGAGCGGTGTTTACGGGCGGCGAATCTGTCAATCTCGGGCTGTGTCGGCGACTTGCGAGCACGGTCCGCGTGGCTGTGCAAACAGGCGACCCGCTGAGCGCGATTCAGAAGAACGGAAAAGAACCATCAAAAGGTGTCGAGATCAACGCGCCATTGCCCGGCTGGGCCGCGGCGCTTGGGCTCTCGATGTGTCCAACGGATCTGTAAGAAGTGTTAGTGCGGGCGCAAATCGCCCGGGGGAAGCTCATGAACCAGAGCGATGTAACAAAGCCACTCGACGCGTGGAACCAGGACAGCTTTCTGCCCGAGGACTATGTCAAGTCAAAGGGCGAACGCCGGGCCAATCTGCTGAGTCTGACTCTGTTTGGCATAATGATGCTCGCGGTGGTCGCCGCCTTTTTTGCGACCAACCGCAGGTGGATGGGCGTGCGCAGCGAACAGCAGTCGATCAACGCGATGTATGTGCGTGAAGCCGAGAAGATCGAAGAGCTTAAAGAGCTTGAGAAGCAGCGCGCCGAGATGATTACCAAGGCCGAGGTCACCGCGGCTCTGGTCGAGCGGGTCCCAAGGTCCGTGCTGTTCGCCGAGCTTGTCAGCCGGATGCCAGCGAACGTGACGCTCACCGAGCTCGAGCTCGACAKCMRMGRSAWMMRSSMAKCMWGMGKYKYMRSSCSMYMMMSCKKCKWCNCGCNNACCCKKAMGGGTGGCAGCTCCAAGAACAAGTCTAAGAAGAACGAGGAAGAAAGCTCGATCTTCATCCCGCAGTTCGACCAGATGCTGCGAATCGTCGGCGTCGGCCTGAGCAACGACAACATCGCCGACTACATCGAGAACCTTCGCCTGTGCGATCTGCTGGACAATGTCGAGCTGAAATACATCAAAGAGTCCAAGATCGACGGCGTGCTGCTTCGGAGTTTCGAGCTGAGCGCGATGATCCGCAAGGACGCCGACGCCCGAGGCATCCTTGAAGCGCCCGCACCGGTCGAGATGCCCGAAGTCATTACGCCTGACCGCCTGATCCCGCAGATGCCCCTGCTTCTGCCGCTTAGTGCAGAGAACGAGGAAGCCGCTGGTATTGAGGACGCAGAGAACATCCTTGATGCCGAGATCGAAACTGAATCCAACGACGCTGATGACAACATCGAGTTTCAGATGTTCGGAGAAGGCGATGCCGACTTCGAGGATGCCGAGGCAGGGGATATCACACTCACGGTCCCGGCGATGCCAACCATGCCAAACTTTGGTAAGAGCGAGTCGATGTGGGGTTCGCCCGCGGGGCTGTTCGACCTGATGGGATCAGCAGCACGGACCGCCGAGCGCGTTCGTTCTGAGAAGGCAGCCCAAGAGATTCTTGATAACCCGGTGGTTGATGAGGACGAGTTCGTCGCCGAGGAAGCCCCGGTCGAGGAGCCGGTCCAAGCGCCCGCAACCACGGACGAGGCAGATGCCGAGCCGGAGATCCAATCACTGGTCAATCTTGACGATGTGCCAGCGCCTACGCGGTTCTGGTTCATTGACCCACCACTTGAAACAGAGCCAGACGACGACAGCGAACCCGCTGCTGAAACTGACGACGACAACGATGAGCCCGCAGCCGATGTTGACACCGACGAGGGTGACGACGAGAAGGAGGACGAGTAATGCGATTTGGAATCCGTGAGTTTGTCCTTCTGGGCATCCTGCTGGCTATGCCGTTGTCCAGCTACTGGCTGGTGTTTCGGCCCCAGAACCAGGAAATCGAGCAAGCCGAGCGAGAGATCGAGCACAAGCGAGCAATGCTGGAAAAACTCCAGGTCGCCACGAGCCGGAGCGACACGCTCGAAGGCGCCAACGAGGAGATTCGTCAGGGCATCCAGGCCATCGAAGCCCGGCTCCCAAGCGGCAAAGAGATSGGCTCGATCGTGCGCGAGGTCTCTCGCCTTGCGGTCCAATCCGGTCTTGAACAGCCCGGCATGACCTCGGGTGTCCCGATCCGCGGCTCGCTCTACTGGGAGCAACCCATCAACATGACACTCAAGGGTGACTTCGACGGCTTCTACGAGTTCCTCTTGGCGCTCGAGCAGATGCCCCGGATCACACGCATCCCCGATATGGAAATCATCCGGTCCCGTGACCGCGACGGCCATCTTGAGGCCGAGTTTACACTGAGTATCTACTTCGAAGGCGAGGGCCAATCATCATGATGCCGACAGACATTGAAACAACGAATTTTTCCGAAGACCCGGCTGACCAGCAGATGATCTCGCCGAGCTTCAAGCAACTCCAAGTTGATTCCGGTAGCGATGGCTTTGACATCTCTGCACAGGAGTCTCGATCGCCGTCGCGGCAGTACATCGTCGTGGCCTTTGTGCTCGCGGTGAGCGCCGCGCTTCTCTGGTACATGCGTGACCAGGGTCTCGGTGCCGGGTTTGCCTCGGGCGATGAGATCAAGATCGAGTACGAGGTTGACCCAAACGYAGCCAAGACCGACACCGAACACCAACGCAAGCTGTTGTTCAACCTAGAACTGACCGACAACCCGAACCAGGTCCCGGTTGAAGACCTGAACAAGAACCCGTTTGAGATGGCGGATTTGATCAAGGGCGATGAGCCTGAGCCTATGGCGGTCACCACGGGTGAGCCGGAAATCATGAAGGGGCCGACCCCAGAAGAGATCCGAGCAAGAGATCTGCAGCGCACCATCGATGGGCTGCGGCTCAACACCGTCCTTCGTGGCAGGGTATCGCTCGCRCGGATCGACGGCAAAACCTATCGCGTCGGCGATGTGGTCGAGTCCGAGTTCCTGCTCCTGTCAATCCAGGACCGCTCCGTCACGCTCGGGGCCGACGGCAAAACATACACAATCGATCTCGGTTCAAAGTAAGTATCGTGCATTAAGGCGAAGTTCAGCGGGTGGCAGGAGCTTTCTAGTGTCCCACGGCAGCATCGACGACATCCTCGCCCGCATCAACAAGCTCGAACAGAGCACAACTTCTCGTGCCGACAAGAGTGCGCCCGCGCACAGCGAGTCTGCACATGATGACCCAGAAAGCAACGAGCACGAGCAGGACGATCCACCGGTTGATCCGGTTGGGTTCCAGACGATTCAACCGGACTGCGAGCCAGATGCCGAACCAGATATCGAAGATGAAGCCGAGATCGTCATTAATGATGAGATCGAATCCGAGATTCTAAGCGAGGAAACATTCCACGAAGATCAGGACGAGGAAGATGTCGTCGAGGATGCTGTTGAACCTGAACCAACAAACGAAAAAGACATGCAAGCGCCGGTCTTTAAGATCGGAAAGCAAGGGTTCGAGGAAGTCAGCGTCACCATGCCGCTGCCCAAAGAGGGTAGTACTGAGATCGCGCCCGTAGAACCTGAGCAAGCAGAGGCCGAAACGGAATCATCGACCGATCTTGTTGCAGAGGTTGCCGACGATCCCAAGCCTGACAATAAAGACGATACCGGCAGCCCGGTCAGTGTCGGCACAGGCTACGCCAGCAACAACGGGATGAGCGACCTCTTTGTTCCCGACGACAAGACGCTCGGGCACATCAACAAAACCTTCGGCGATGTCCTCGCAGAGCACGGCGCCGCGAGCAAGGAGCAGATCCTTGCCGCCGAGAATGTCATGGCGCAGACGCCCGGCAAGTCTCTTTCTGAAATATTGATCGAACAGGGCATCGACGAAACGGCAATACAGATCGCCTCGGCGGACTATCAGGGACTCGCGTTTGAGCGGGTCGATCTCGATGCAGGCTTCGACGGCGGCTTCGACGGCAAACTGCTCCAACGCCTCGGCGTGCCGTACTGCATGGAGCACAGCGTGCTCCCGCTGCGCATGGAAGGATCCCGCGTCGTCATAGCCGCGACGCGCCCAGACGCCGCGTTTGATCTCGATGAGATCWAGCAAAAGCTCGGCTGCTCGACACCAAAACTCGTCCTGACCACGCTTAAGGACATCAAAGCCGCGCTCGATCTCGCGGGTGCGGGCGAAGAAGAGAAACACAGCCAAGAGGTTGATCTCAACGACATTCTTGAGGATGTTGAAGAGAGCGATGTCGAGGTCATGTCGTCCGACGAGCAGACGGTGGATCTCGAACAGCAAGCCGGCGAAAGCCCGGTTATCCGCTATGTCAACTACATCATCCAGTCCGCCGTCCGCGAGGGCGCCAGTGACATCCACATCGAACCCGGCGAGAAGAAGCTCAAGGTCCGGCTCCGTGTTGACGGCCTCCTCTTTGAGAGCATGAACCCGCCCGCATCGATGGCGCCAGCGATTACCAGCCGTATCAAAATCATGGCGAATCTAGATATTTCTGAACGACGCCTGCCCCAAGACGGCCGCATCCGATGCACAGTTCAAGGCCGAAAGCTCGACCTGCGTGTCTCGACACTCCCCGCAGCCGTCGGCGAGAAGATCGTGATGCGTATCCTCGATACCAAGTCCATCAATGTCAAACTCGAAGACCTCGGGTTCGAGCAATCAACGCTCGAAATCTGGCGCAACCAAGTCAAATCAGCGCACGGCATCGTGCTCGTCACCGGCCCGACCGGCTCTGGTAAAACGACCACGCTCTATTCTTCAATCCGTCAGCTCGACAAGAACAAACTCAACATCTCCACCTGCGAAGACCCGATCGAATACCATCTCGACGGCATCACGCAGACGCAGACGCACGAAAAAATCGGGATGACCTTCTCCAAAGTCCTCCGCGCACTGCTGCGTCAGGACCCGGATGTCATCATGGTCGGCGAAATCCGCGACCAGGAAACCGCGCACATCGCGATCCAGGCCGCCCTCACCGGTCACCTCGTGCTTTCAACATTGCATACAAACGATGCGCCAAGTTCGCTGACGCGGCYTGTCAACATCGGCATCGAGCCGTTCCTTGTCGGCGCTGCGATCAACGCCGTGCTCGCCCAGCGACTCGTCCGCAAACTCTGCACACACTGCAGGGATCTGCGCGACCCGCCGCCCGAGCAGGTCGAGTTCCTCGAGCTTAGCGGCCTCATCGGCCAACAGATCTACCAACCCGTCGGCTGCGATAAGTGCCGCCAGATCGGCTACTCGGGCCGGGTCGGTATCTATGAGCTGCTCACGATCGACGACTATATGCGCGACATCATCGCACGAAACCCAAATGTCGCCGAGTTCCGCAAGCTCTGCCTCGAACGCGGCATGTCCAGCCTCCGCGTTGACGGCATGAACAAGGTAGCCGAGGGCATCACCACCGTCGCCGAGGTGCTCAGAGTGACGGCAGAGCACTAAACAAAACAAATTTTCAACAAACACCGGCATCCTATTTGGGTGCCGGTGTTTTCATTTATACTGAACCGGCACCTAGCATCTATGCGGGAAAGCAGGAGTTCAGTTGTGAGCAAGTCAGACGGAAATATCGAATCAATCCTGAGTGAAACCCGCTCGTTCGAGCCGCCGGCGTCCAAGGGTGCGCCGTGGTATATCAACTCGCTCGCCGAGTACCGCAAGCTCCACGCCGAGTCGATCGCAGACCCGACCAAGTTCTGGGGCGAGGTCGCCCAGGGCTTCCACTGGTTCAACCGCTGGCGGCAAGTCGTCTCCTACGAAGCGCCCGATGCCAAGTGGTTCGTCGGCGGCACAACGAATCTCTGCTACAACTGCATCGACCGCCATGTCAACGACGGCTTTGGCGATCAAGTCGGCATCGTCTGGGAAGGTGAACCCATCAACGGCGACGGCCCCGAAGTCATCCGCCTCACCTACGCCGACCTCCAGCGCGAAGTCGCAAAGTTCGCCAATGTCTTGCTCGGCCAAGGCGTGCGACGCGGCGATGTCGTCACCATCTACATGGGCATGATCCCCGAGCTTGCCATCGCGGTCCTCGCGTG
>NVSP01000035.1 GCA_002732755.1 Phycisphaera sp. | reverse complement strand
CATGCGACTGGGCGACCGCGGCGATGTTGTGTTCACCGATGTCTCGGGCGGCTCCGATCTGATCCCCAAAGTGCAGGAGCTGATCACCTATGCGCCGAACGACATTACCGTCGCTTGCGCGGAACGATTCTGATTCAGATTGTGTTTGCAACCAGCCCTCAAATGCCTCGCCCAGATCGGTCCCTCGAATGCGCAGAGCCTCGACCGACCGCTTCGCGTTTTTGATGAGTTCGTCTGGATTGATTCGGTCATTGTTCAGCGACTTGATCCGCCGGTGAAGCTCAGCAACAACTGGCGTGTTGGCGCCGGCCGGTCTTCGCTGGCAGAGCGCATCGAGCTGTTCTCCGGCCAGCGTTTTGAGGCCGAGCGCAGCAAGATTCTCTGCAAGCAGAAACCAAAGCTCCGGGTCGTACCCCGATTGCGCGACGGCCGGGTGCGCTATGGGCGCAAAGACCCATGGGGTGTTCGCTTTGCCCATCTCGATGACCTGGCGCAGCGACATCGTGGTTCGTGGCTGTGCCGCGGTGAGGCTCATGGAGAGTGGGTCGGCACAATTGGTCCGATCGGGCCAAAAACTGCTGGTAAACGCGGTTCTGCGCCGATAGAAAATCACAGATGAATCCCCCCGGCGGACCAAGTCATCCCGGCCAGAAGATCCTCGTACTCGACGAGTTGCTGGCCGTGCGCGATCGCCTCCGCAAGCAGGGGAAGTCACTTGTCGTGTGTCATGGCTGCTTCGACATCGTCCACCCGGGCCACATCCGCCACCTCCGCCAAGCCAAGACGATGGGCGATGTCCTGCTCGTTTCCTTGACCGGTGATGCGCAGATCTCAAAGGGCAAGGGCAGGCCGTTGATCCCCGAGGAACTCCGCGCMGAGAACCTTGCAGAACTTGATCTTGTCGACATGGTCTACATCGACCAGAACGCGACGGCGCTTGCGATGCTCCAAGCAGYCAAGCCCGATGTCTACATCAAAGGTCGTGAATACGAAAACAATAACGACCCCCGTTTCCACGCGGAACGCCAAGCGGTGGAGGACGGCGGCGGGCGGGTTATCTTTAGTTCAGGCGATATTGTATTTAGTTCAACAGTGCTTATTGATTCGTTTGGTCAATCGATNGACCCGTTCCATTCAAGGCTCATGTCGCTTCTTGAAAACCCAGAGTTGTCTGCAGACCGGCTCGGGGAGATCGTCACAAACTTCCGCGGCAAACGCATGGTGGTGGTCGGCGAAACCATCCGAGATACATACGTCCTGTGCGACCGCCCCGATGTCGCCGGCGAAGGCCCGATGCTGACACTCCGCCCGCTTGAAACCCGCTGTTATGAGGGCGGTGCCGCGATTATCGCTCGGCACGCAGCGGCCATGGGTGCTCGCCCGGTGCTCGTGACGGCGCTGCCCGATGATGAAGAGGGCGCTGCGTTTGAGCGCAGGCTCTTGGCAGATGGCGTCGAGGTCCGGGCGCTGCGTATGCCGGGTCCGATCCCTGAAAAACAGCGGTTTGTTGTCGGCACGCAGAAGGTCGTCAAGATCGATCTGGTTAGGCCGTATGTGCTGGACGCGAGCCAGCAGGATCGGTTTGTGTCGCTCGTTGCGTCGGCGGATGAATCAGATGTAGGGATCATCGCGGACTTTGGGCTTGGGCTGATGTCGCAGCAAACGGTTCGGCGCGTCTGCGCAACGCTTCGTTCGCGGTGCTCATTTACTGCGGGCGATGTCAGCGGCAACCGGGCAAGTCTACTGGAAATGAAGGGGCTTGACCTCCTGACCCCGAGCGAAAACGAGCTTCGCGGTTCCATGCGCTCGTTCGACGAAGCGCTCCCCGCTGCAACGTGGCAACTGTTGCAAGCAACCGGCGCGGGCGAGGCCATTGTCACGATGGGGCCGGAAGGACTTATCAGTTTTAATCCGATGAATGAAAGCTCATCGACGGGCGGGTCGTTCGGCACAAGACTCAAGGCCGAGCATGTCCCCGCGATGGCAGGCGCCGCGGTCGATCCGCTCGGCTGCGGCGATGCGCTGCTCGCGTCGGCTTCGCTCGCGCGGGCATCGGGCGCTTCAGCGCTGGCGGCTGCGTTTATAGGGTCCGCCGCGTCGTGCGTGCAGGCGGGACGAATGGGCAACCTGCCCGTCTCGGCGACCGATCTCCGCAGGCTCATCGCCAGGCTACACGCCGCGAACCTCATGTTTGCACCGGCGGATGTCGTCGATGCCGCGGCACAGGCAAGGCGGGTCTCATGACACAAGCCAACAAACGTCTAATCAGATTCGTCGTTTTTGCAAGCCCAAAGAGCGGCACGACATGGATCCAGAAACTCATCAGCGCACACAAAGACATGCACTGCGGAGAGTCCCGGTTGTTTGGGAATTATTTCGATCCGAGCAACCCGACCGGGCCGCATATTACGGTTGAACAAACCGCGATGCACATGGTGCAGCATCTCGGGCTTGACCGTGTAGACGATCGGCTGCACCACGATTTGACGTTTGACATGATCGATGCGATCGCATCGCGGTGCGCGATTGAAACGGGCGCTTCGGTCTACGGCGAGAAGTTTACGCCTTACCCGGGGACCGCCGAGCACGCTGTTGACATGCTCGCCAAATACGACAACAGCGTACGCGTTGTGCATCTTGTGCGCGATGGGCGCGATGTGATCGTCAGCGGCGCAGCGCATCGGCTCAACATCGCCCGCCAACGGTGGGCCAGCGGCAAGCCCGGAACAGCCAGTGATGATCTGGAAGCGGCGCAGCAACTTGACGACCGGGTAGTCCCAGATGTTTGGTTTCAGCATTTTCTTGAGAACTGGATCGACGCCAACACCGCGATGCTCGAAGCGGTGCCGATGTTCGGATCTGTGCTGCGGGTGCAGTATGAAGACCTCCTGAGCGACCCCGACGAGCATGCCCTGCATTTGCTTCGGCACATCGCCGAGGGAGCAGGCGTGGGTGTGACGCCCGGGCAGGCCAAGGCGTGCGTTGAGGCGGCGTCATTCCGAAATCTCACCGGCGGTCGGGAACCGGGCGAAGAAAACCGACAAAGTTTTTTCCGCAAAGGAACTGCGGGAGATTGGGAAAATTGGTTCACTATTGACCAGATGCACGAGTTTGACGAACGCGCGGGCGAGTTGCTCGAAGCGCTCGGATACGACAGAGGCATCGCGGAGCAAGCAGCATGATCAGTTACATCATCCCTACCAAAGATCGGCACGAAGAACTCATGCGAACACTGGGCGAGATCAACCGCCTGGGCCGTCAAGTCGGCATGGGCGGCGCGGAGGTCGTCGTTGTTGACAACGCATCGAGCAACCCGGTTGAATTGCCGGACCAACTCCCTTGCGGCACCGGGGTCAAAACAGTTCGGCTCGAAAAAAACATTGGAGCCGCGGCGCGCAACATAGCAGCGCAGCACGCCGACGAACGCTGCGACTGGCTCGTTATGCTCGACGACGACTCAGCGCCGATGGACTCGGCGTTCGAGGTCGCGATACGACGGGCATCACCCGATGTCGCTGCGATCTCGGCGGATGTTTTCCTTGGACAATCAGAAGAGTCGGTCATTCGCCGCGAGGACGGCGGCCTGCCCGAAGTATTCGTCGGCTGCGGCGTGGCGATTCGGCGCGACGCGTTCATCGATGCGGGCGGGTACGACGAGAAATTCGGGTTCTACGCCGAGGAATACGACCTTTCTGCAAAGCTTATGCTCTCGGGCAAACGCATCGAGTTCAGCCCGATCTTTCGCGTTCTGCACCACAAGACACGCGCGGGCCGGGACATGAACCTGATCGTCCAGCGGCTCGTGCGCAACAACGCATGGGCCATCCAGCGGTACGCGCCGTTGGGTGTTTTGGATAAGGAACTGGCCCGGAGCAAAGAACGATGCCGGTTCATCGCCCAGAAGGAGAACGCGATGCCGGGGTTTGAGGCTGGGCTTGCCGAGCTTGAAGAAACGATCGGCGCGCAGCGGCGCACACCGATGGATGATGCGATGTGGGATCGGTTTACTGGGCTTGCTGCGGCGCGCGAGGCGATTGGGGTTCGGCTTCCACGCGGAACAGAAACCGTCCAGATCATCGCCGAGGGCAAGAATGCGCATGTTGTTCGGCGGGCCATCCGCGACCTTGGAGTGACCGTGGTTGAGTCGGGTGGACAGGTGCGTGTGATCGGGACGATGTCGCCCGGCCCGATGATCGATGCGCTTGAGCATGCGGGCAGCGGTTCGCCGGTTGTTGCGCCGTGGCTCTGCGCAAAGAAGCAGTCAATCTTTGGCGATGTCGTGGCAGGGTTTGCCGCCTGATTCACACAGATCAAGAAACGGCTTGGCCTTGTCGAGCGTCTCTTGCCACTCGTTTTCCGGTACCGAATCGGCAACGATGCCCGCGCCGACTGGGTAGTGAACTAAACCAGTTTCAACGCTGCCTCTACCGGCGGATTGTCCCGTGACGATTGCGGTTCGTATGGCGACATTGAGCGATGCCGATCCGTCGTCACCGATGTAGCCGCAGGTGCCGCAGTATGCGCCGCGTTGTGGGAATGAGTGGTCAAATCCAAGCGACGGTTCGAGTTGGTCGATGATCTGCATGGCGCGAATCTTTGGTGCGCCGGTGATCGAGCCGGGCGGAAAGCAGGCCGCGAGCAGGTCGCACACATCGAGCGTGTTGCGCAGCCTGCCCTCGATGGTTGCCACGCCCTGCCAGAGCGATGGCGTTGTTGCGGTCCCGCCGTGGGGTYCGATGGTTCTGTCTTGCGTGACGCGCACTGATCCAAACTCGCACACCCTGCCGAGGTCGTTGCGCATGAGGTCAACGATCATCGCGAGTTCTGCTTTGTCTTTGTCGGCGAGTTGTAGTTCTGCCGCTGGTGTTGTGCCCGGGCGGGTGCCTTTCATGGGCCGGGTTTGGACGATTCCGGTTGGTGTGAGATCGAGGAATAGCTCGGGGCTTATTGATGCGACGGCGGCGACACCGGTGTGGGAATCAGAGGGCGTTTCGAGGTAGAAGCCGTGCCAGGGTTGGAGCGAATCGACGAGCGTTGCCAGCAGTGCGCGCGTCGAGCCGGCGAAGTTGGCGCAGAGGCGATGGGTGAGGTTGACCTGGAACACATCGCCGGCGCGGATGAGCTCGACCACTTGGCCCACCGCGTCGATATAGGCGGCTTGTCGTTCAAGACCTTGTGTTTTATTGATGATAAATCCAGCCGATGTGGCGGGTGGACTGAGCTTGGGTGGTGATCCGAAGCTCGTGAGCGCGCCGGTCTGGTTGTCGAGGGTGTAGCCGGATTCGATCCGCGCGAGCGTTGCGAACGGGCTTTGGGTTTGTGTGGCGTCAGTGGCGGCGGCAGTGGGTTCGAGTTGGTGGCCGGCGGCGTAGTTGATCGAAAGAAGCCAGCCGGGTCCGAATGGGGCGGCGGGTTGTATACAGCTTTGCGGTGACCGGATAAGGTCGGCAAACTCGCCAATGGTTGCAGGTTTGTGGATGGCTTCGGGTGTTGCAAGCAGGGAGAACCCGGGGTTGGCCCGCGGATCGCCGGCGATTTGGCAGCACAGAGGCTCGCTCGCGGGCCAGCGCGAGATGAGGTCGGCAAGCCCGTAGGYCTTGGACCGGGGCCTTGATGTGTCGGCGGTTGTCACGGCTGATGGTATGACTGGGCAATCGGCGGACATTGACGATTTTCGTACCTAGAATCCGGGCGGTTGTGTGCCACGGCATTTTTTGCCGAGCGGGCGGCCCAAAGACGAGATTGAGATAGCCCCAAACCTATTAGAGGACCCTTCCAGATGGCCAAGAAGCCCGCTTCCAAAAAGACAACCAAGGCAGCCGCCAAGAAAACGGCCAAGACAAAGTCATCTCAGAAAACAACCAAGAAGGCATCAACAAAGAAAAAGGCAGCCAAGAAGGTTGCGGGCAGGGTTCGCCGGGCCAGCGGGCGGAAGGTTGTTCCAAAGCCCGCGCGCTCGGGCAAGATGGTCTACTCGTTCGGTGCCAAGAAAACCGACGGTGACGGCACGATGAAGCAGCTCCTGGGCGGCAAGGGTGCCAACCTCGCTGAGATGACAAACATCGGTCTGCCCGTGCCCCCCGGCATGACCATTACCACGGACACATGTGCCAAGTACTACGAGAACGGCTCGCGCTTGCCCCACGGCCTGATGAACGAGGTCACCAAGGGCATGGCGTTGCTCGAAAAAGAATTCGGCAAACGCTTCGGCGATGCGAGCAACCCACTGCTCGTCTCGGTGCGATCTGGCGCGATGGCGTCGATGCCCGGCATGATGGACACGATCCTCAACCTCGGGCTAACCGACGAATCCGTTGAAGCGCTTGCCGAGCGCACCGGCAACCCGCGCTTTGCCTACGACGCGTATCGCAGGCTCATCAACATGTTCGGCGATGTCGTCATGGGTGTCCACCACTACAAGTTTGAGCACGCGTTCGCCGAGATCAAGGAGAAATACCGCGTCAMGCTCGACACCGATGTCCCCGCTGAGGGGCTTATCGAATTGTGCCAGGCGTATAAGGAGTTGTACCGCAAGCATGTCGGWGATTCGTTCCCGCAGAACCCGTTCAAGCAACTCGAGCTTGCTATCGAGGCTGTCTTTAAGAGCTGGAACGCCGACAAGGCCATCAGCTACCGACGCATCGARGGCATCCACGGKCTYAACGGCACSGCKGTCAATGTGCAGGCGATGGTCTACGGCAACATGGGCGAAACATCCGGCACCGGGGTTGCATTTACGCGTGACCCATCGACCGGCGACAGCGCGTTCTACGGCGAGTTTCTTATCAACGCGCAAGGCGAGGATGTCGTCGCGGSCNAKCMRYRCGSCRAAGCYKGYSRYCKRSAWGARSMAGYRRRWYMMGWRGWTMTWCKWCNCRWCKCRYTMAGAACAAGAACAAACTCGAGAAGCACTATAAGGACATGCAGGACATCGAGTTTACGATCGAAGACAACAAGCTCTACATGCTCCAGACCAGAAGCGGCAAACGCACCGGCGCGGCTGCGGTAAAGATTGCTTGTGATATGGTCAAAGAGAAACTCATCAACGAGAAAGAAGCGCTGATGCGCATCCCAGCGGGTGACCTGGTCCAG
This sequence comes from Phycisphaera sp., assembly GCA_002732755.1. Taxonomy (GTDB): domain Bacteria; phylum Planctomycetota; class Phycisphaerae; order Phycisphaerales; family UBA1924. The sequence continues at coordinate 8,931 of NVSP01000035.1, read as the reverse complement.
CTCCTGCTGCCCAGCTTTGACCCAAAGAAGAAAGTAACGGCCGACCTCCTGACACGCGGCTTGCCAGCCTCGCCCGGCGCATCGGTTGGCAAGCCGGCGTTTACCGCGGATGAGGCCGTCGAACGGTCGCATGCGGGTGAGAAGATTATTCTTGTTCGAAAAGAAACATCACCAGAAGATGTTGACGGCATGCACTCGGCGGTCGGCATCCTGACCTCGACCGGCGGGATGACAAGCCACGCCGCGGTCGTTGCCCGGGGCTGGGGCAAGTGCTGCGTCGCCGGTGCCGGTGAGATCCAGATCGACGCTAACAAGGGCACATTCGTGGTCGGTGGCAAAAGCTTCGGCCGCAAGGACATCATCTCGATCGACGGGGGCACGGGCGAGGTCTTCGCCGGTGCGATCTCGACGATCACCCCGGAGCTTTCGGGTGATTTTTCCAAGGTTATGCGGTGGGCCGACAAGTACGCGACGATGGCTGTCCGCACCAACGCCGATGCGCCGGCGGACGCGACGCGTGCGCGTGAGTTTGGCGCCAAGGGCATCGGGCTGACCCGGACCGAGCACATGTTCTTTGAAGGCCCGCGGATCAAGGCGATGCGCGAGATGATCCTCGCCGAGACCATCGAGGACCGTGAGATGGCGCTCGAGAAGCTCCTGCCTTACCAGCGCGAAGATTTCATCGGGATCTTTCGTGCGATGAACGGCTTGCCGGTGACGATCCGCCTGCTCGACCCGCCGCTGCACGAGTTCTTGCCGCACGAGACGCCGCAGCAGAAAGATCTTGCAGCTTCGATGAATGTGCCGCTGTCCAAAATCAAGCAGCGCGTCTCGATGCTGCACGAGCTTAATCCGATGCTGGGCCATCGTGGCTGCCGCTTGGCGGTGACATATCCCGAGATCCTGCGGATGCAGGTCCGCGCGATTGTCGAAGCAGCGATCGAGTGTGTCGGCGAGAAGGTCCGGCCGATGCCCGAGATCATGATCCCGCTCATCGGCACGGTGCAGGAGTTCCGTTTGCTCCGCGCCGAGACCGAGAAAGTCATCGCAACGGTCAAGACAGAGATGGAGTTCAAGAAGCGGCTCGACATCAAGATCGGGACCATGATCGAGATCCCACGGGCCGCGCTGACCGCCGAGGAGATCGGGCGTGAGGCCGACTTCTTCAGCTTTGGCACCAACGACCTGACACAGCTCACATTTGGCTATTCTCGTGATGATGTGAATACATTCCTGCCTGACTACATCAACCAGGGTATTCTTCCCGTCGACCCGTTCCAGAGTCTTGACCAGACCGGCGTCGGGCAGCTCGTGCAGATGGGCATCGATGGAGGCCTGGCCGGCAACCCGGATCTCAAGATCGGTATCTGCGGCGAGCACGGCGGCGACCCGGACAGCATCGACTTCTGCCACCGTGTGGGGCTTGCCTATGTCAGTTGCTCACCATTTCGCGTGCCGATTGCACGGCTCGCCGCGGCACAGGCTGCGATCCGTCACGGATAGAGCGTCTTGGCTGTAGTTGTATTGTTTGACATTCCTGCATTTCGTGCCACTGACCCGTCTTCGGGTCAGTGCTCATGGTCATCCTCGATACAAAAACACTGACCTGCGGACAGGTCAGTGGCACGAAATGCGCTATGCGTGAGATGGAGATGCCCTATAAAAAAGAGGGCCGGTCCCGTTGAAAGGACCGGCCCATTCTGTTTTTACTTTTGTCAACCGATCTGCTTACTTGCGAAGTTCGTCGATCTTGGCTTTGATCTTGTTGATCGTGTCTCCGAGTTTGTAGTGCTCGGTGCGGTAAGCGATCCGGCCCTCGCTGTCGAGGATGACCACCGAGGGCATCTTGGCGATGTTGTACGCGGTGCCAGCCCTGCCGCCCGAGGTCAGCACGACCACATCTTCGCGGTCGGCTTCGAGCATGAGGTTGACCGCGGCTTCGGGGTTTCGTTCCCGCAGAGCGAACGACAGGAGTTTGCCGTCATCACCGATGTGATCGTTGATCTCGATGATCTCGTTTGCGATATGTGCTGTGTTCGGAACCCAGCTCGCCCAGAAGAAGAGCACGACGGGCTTGCCGGCGTAGTCCTTGAGGTTGTACTCGGTGCCGAAGATGTCGTCTGCGGTGAAGTGGGCACCCATATCGCCGACTTCTACGCCGAAGAGGACACCGGATTCTTCCGTTTGTGTTGGCGTCTGCGTTCGTTGTTGTTGGTTGGCGGTCAGCGTGTCCGGGCGTTCTGGGAGGTTTTTCTCGATGTAGGTGCTGGGGACCTGGATCGAGAACCGGCTGGTGTCGATGCCCTTGTCGATCAGGACATCGGTGAAGTCGTAGGTGCGGGTGGCACCTTCCATGAGTTCTTCGACGATCCGGCGAGGGAAGCCGTCGGTCGCGCCGATGTACCAGCGCCGAGGCAGTTCCCTGCCACTGCTGTACTCGACGCGGACGATGTTGCACAGCGTGTTGTCGATCGCCTCGGTGCCGAGGACTTCGAGCTTTGCAGCGCCGAGTTCGCGTGAATACGGCTCAAGGTCGAAGAGGTAGTGCAGACCGAGCAGGTCAACGCTGCTGTAGTACTTGCCCTTGGCGTGGCGGCCGATGGCGTGGACGACCTGCTGGTTCTCGGGGTCGATCCACGAAGCCTTGTTGTCGGACTTGATAACCGTAAAGGCGATCTGGCCGCCGGAGCCGATCTCGTCGGCTGTCCCGATCGTCGAGCGGGTCCACTTGCCGTCGTCGTCTCGGCGGAGCCAGGCGATCCCGTCGGCGCCGAGTTTGAACGCGGCGAGCGGGCCGGACTCGGCGTGGATTTCTGAACGAATCGTCAGCGACACATCCGTCGTCTCGGCGAGCGCTTCTTGCGCTTTGGTCAAAATGGCGACCGCACGCTCATCGAGCGCTGGACGTTCCGGGCGGGTCTGGCGTTCGGGTTCGACCGGCGGCGGGAGCGTCTCCTGAGACTGGGCAGCCCCAGCAAGAAGCGTGAACGAAAGGGCGAGCGGTGCGAACTGGGCGACTTTGAGTCGTCGGGTCATTGCGTGTATCTCCTGAGATCCGGGTCGGCATCTTCGGGGCCGATCTCCGGGCTTCTATGCTAGCGGGCAGATCGGGCCGTCGAAACCCCATTGTGTGTTATCCGAGAACCTATCGAAGCAACTCGCCAAGAGCCGCTCCGGGGTCGGTTTGGGCCATCAGGTGCTCACCCACCAGAGCGATCCGCACCCCTGCCGACGCGAGCCGATCCAGATCCTCCGGCGTCTTGATCCCCGATTCACTCACCAGCATCCCGGCGTTTGGGATCGAGCCGGCGAGCCGAACCGTGTGACCAAGATCCACCTTCATGATCCTCAGATCGCGGTTGTTGATACCGATGAGCACACGATCCGGGTGCGTTTGGGCCGAGAGATCGACCGATCGGGCAAGATTCTCCTCGTCGTGGGATTCGAGCAGCACGCCCATCCCAAGCCCGACGGCGGCCTCGATCATCGTGAGGATCTGTTCATCGGCAAGGCATTCGGCGATCAGGAGCACCGCATCGGCCCCCGCGGCTCGGCTCTCAAAAATTTGCCAAACATCAACGATAAAGTCCTTACGGATCACCGGCAGCGGCACCGCCGACCGGACCCTGTCTATATAGGAAAGCTGGCCGCCGAAGAACGCCTCATCCGTCAGGCAACTGATCGCCCGCGCCCCGGCTTGGTGATACCGTCTTGCGATGTCCTCCGGCGCAAAATCATCTCGGCCCGATTCCCCCGGCTCATACTCGGGTCTGATCCAACCCGCCGACGGGCTTTTGCGCTTGATCTCGCTGATGATCGCTGCGCGCAGGCCGTCCAATGGCGCGGTGAGCGCACCAACAAAGTCCCGCGCGGGAGCCTGTGCCCGAGCGGCCMGTTGGATGCGATCCAACGGCATCGCGGCTTGSCGYTCTGCGACTTCCGCTTTCTTGCACTGGACGATCTCATCAAGGATGGTTGTCATGGGTCTTATTGTTGCCGCCCCGGGTGTGGCGTGCGCGCAGGACGCCGCGGGGGACTCGGGCACGCCGATGTGGCAACTCGCGTTGACGGGCCTGATATTTATTCTTGCCGCGATCGTGCTGATCGTGTTCTGGAAGAAAGACCTGATCCGTCCCGGCTCGTTTGAGCGCACAGAACCAACCGAGGCCCCGCCAGCACAGGCCGGCCCGGCGATCTTTGCAATGATGATCGGGTGCTTCATTATCTCGGCGCTCGCGGCCATCGCCGTCAGCAGCGCGCAGGGCATAGGGCCAAGCGATGCGCGGACAATCCCCCAGCAGGGCGTTTTTGTTCTTGTCGTCGGCCTTGCGGGAGTGGTCGCAGCGATCGGTGCGATGCTGATTGCGCGAAAATTCTGGAAACTCCAGAGATTCGGCATACACCGCACCGGCTGGCTTTTAGGGCTTATGCTCGCAATTGCGGTGTTCCCAATCACGCTCTGTGTCGCGCAGTTGGGCAGCGTGGTGTTCACGCTCTTTGGCAGCGGCCCGCCAGACTCGATCGCTCACGACACGCTCAAAGACATCGTTTCTCCCGAAGCGGGCGCGTGGCGGTGGGCGATCATCATCGGCGCGGTCATCTTCACACCCATCTTCGAGGAGGTGCTCTTCCGGGGGTTGCTCCAGAGCGCGATCGCTTCGATCCTGCGCGTGCGATGGTTCGCCGTGCTCATCGCCTCGGCGCTCTTTACCGCGGTCCACATCGGCCCCGGCATCGAGCCACACACACTCCCCGCCATCGGCGTGCTGGGCCTTGCGATGGGCATCGCCTACGAACGCACCGGCAAAATCTCGGTCCCCATCGCCATGCACGCAATATACAACGCCATCAATGTGGCGTTGTCGTTCGTGCTCGCGTGAACTTGTCCTAGACTTTGGCCCATGAGCCACGATCCAACAACGACAGGCAAGAACCGCGTCCTCACCGGCGACACGCCAACAGGTCGGCTGCACCTTGGGCACTGGGTCGGCAGCATCGAGCAACGCGTCAAGATGCAGGATGACTACGACTGCTTCTTCCTGCTCGCCAACATGCACGCCTACACGACCCGGGCCGACAAGCCAGATGACATCCGCCGGGACACGATCGAGATCGTCAAGGACTGGCTCGCGGCGGGGATTGATCCATCGCGCGCAACGATCGTCTTGCAGACCGAGATCCCCGCGATCGCTGAGCTGAGCTGGTACTTTGCGATGCTCATCCCGTTCAACCGCGTGATGCGCAACCCGACGCTCAAAACTGAAATCGAGACGAAGGGCCTGGGCGACAAGTACAGCTTCGGCTTTCCGATGTACGCCGTGGGCCAGTGCGCCGATATCCTCGCGTTCCGACCAGAGTTCGTGCCGGTGGGGGAGGACCAGGTCGCGCACATCGAGATGTGCCGAGAGGTTGCGCGGAAGTTCGACCAGCTTTACTGCGGCATAGATTCCCACTCCGAAGACGACGCCTACGAAACCGGCGGCGGGGTCTTCCCGATCCCCAAAGCCCTCGTCGGCAAGGTCGGCAGGCTCATCGGAACCGACGGCAAAAACAAAATGTCAAAGAGCCTTGGCAACGCGGTGTTTTTATCTGATACTCCAAAGCAGGTTAAAAAGAAAATCAACGCAATGTACCCGGGCCAGAGCCGCGACCCGGACCAGCCGGGCGACCCGGCGATCAACCCGGTGTTTCAGTACGCCGATGTGTTCATCAAGGACGAGGCGTTCGTCGCCGAGCTGCGCGAGCGGTACACAAAGGGCGACAACCTCGGCGACGGTCATGTCAAATCGCATGTGATCGAAGCGGTCAACGAGCTGCTCGAACCGATGCGCACCCGGCGCGCGGAGTTCGAGGGCCCCGGCGGCGACGACGCGGTTATCGACATCATCCGCGACGGCACCGCACGCGCCAACGAAACCGCAGAAGCCACGCTCTACGCAGCAAAGGAAGCCATGAAGCTCGGGTTTGGTGAGCGCCACCTTCGGTGGAAATAGCAAATGGCCAGATAAGCAAATAGCAGATAGGAATAGTCCATCTGGCCATCTGATTATTTGCTATCTGGTAATCTGGTTTCGCTCGATTGCTTCAAGAGTCCGCAGCGCCCGCCAGCGCAGGTGCGCTCGCAACTCCTGCGTCCGTGTCTCGGATTGGTCCGGATCGTTTGCGACAACTCGCGTCAGTTCCGCGGTGTACCAGCACACATCCGCGATCGCGTCGCGGTGCGTTGCCATCCACGAGTCGCGGACGGGCGGACCAAAGCCGAGTTCTGCGATCGGGCCTGCGAGTGTCAGGCCGTCGCGCTCTGCGAGGCGTGCGAGCCTGCCGGTCAGGAGCGCCGGGCCGTGCGAGCCTCGGAGGCTTGTGAGTGTGCCGAAGGTTCGCTTGCGCGAGATTTCGCTTGGGCCGCGGATGAGTTCGCTGACAAGGCCGTCGAGTTCACCCGTGAGGTCTTGCGTGACAAGCCGGCGCGAGGCAGCCGACATCTCAAAGCCGGGCCAACTGTTGAGCGGGCCGAGATTGGTAAACGCGTTGACATCGGCGAGCGTCCGCAGCACATCGCGCATGATCCGAAGATCCTCTGCGACGCCCTCGCCCGCGCCCCGACCGCCGGGCGTGCCCCAGCCGGCGAGCCACTGATTATTCAGATTCTGAAGGCGAAGCGTCAGGTCATCGCGACGGTCCCCGATGACCCGGTCGGCGGCGTCGCGAAGCTCCCGTATCTCGTCCCACAGATCAAGATGCTCGTTGAGCGTGCGGTAGAGTTCCAGACTCAACGGCCTGAGCGATTCATCGTCCATGTCCTGGCCGAGCGCCAGCAACCGTTCGGCGATCGCGGTGTTGGCCTTGTCATCGCTTTCTGTTCCGGGAGCGAACCGCGAAGAGAAACGCCGAAGAATCGCAAAGTCGTCGGCGAGCGTGTGCAGAGACGCGATGGCGGTGAGTTCGCCCGGATTTGTGATGTTCGTCGGATCAACAAGCAAGTTTACCGCAGCGTCGCGGGCATTGACATTGATGTTGCGCACATCCGGGATCAACGCCCGCCATGCAATTTTGATTTGTCTAAGAAGTGAATCGTCACGCTGAATGTCGCTTAGCAGGGCGGAGGTGTCGAGCGTCTTGRCCGCCAGWTNGGTCSMGCSWAKTGWSSYKGNNRCMTCGNACTNTYSGCKKCKSAAKSGYATTYGACGCCCGGCTGCGGAGCCGATCCGCCTGCCGACCCGTGCCCATCTCGGTGAGCTGGTCGATGATGCRTCCCTGTGCGATGAGCAGCATGAGTTCCGCATCCCGGTTTGCAGGATCCTTCGTGTCCATCGCCGCGGCGAAGTCGWCGGCGAGTCGTTTGCGTGTTTGCGCAGAGAGCCACACCGGAAAGTCGCTGATTGCCTGCGCCGCTCGCACGATCAGCGTGCGCCGCGTCGCCGACTCTCGTGCGTACCCGGGCCATGTGCTCATCAAATCGAGACGATCGCCGAGCCGATTGAGCTTGGCAAGGTCCGTGTCACCCACGCCAGATTCTGCTAGCGGCGAGAGAATGTCGTGCAGCGAAACCTCGGTCGGCAGTGAGCCAAGTGCCGCCCAACCGACAGAATGTGCGGGGTTCCGGGCGTGCAAGGCAAACTGTGCGAACGCGAACCGCAGATCTCGATCGAGCCGGGCTGGCCCGATTGCTTCGCCGCGGCCCCAGCCGATCCGCAATGATTCAAGATCAGATGCGAACGAGAGAAATGCGGCACGGTCGCCGGATTGACTCAACAGATCGTCGAGTTCTTCGATTCTCCGGTCGATGGTCATCGCTRTGAGCACAAGGTGCGAGCCGTCGGTGCCTGCGTTGTCGCCGAGTTGTGCGAGCGATGCAGCCGCGAGCCGGAGTTCTTTCTTGGCTGCTTCGAGCGCCTGCCGGTCCGGGTCGTTTTGCCACGCCTGTGGATCAAGCCGATCCGCCTCGCGCGTCATTTTCTGCACGATCTCGAGCGCGACCAAGCTCGTCCCCGCCGCGGGCGCTTCGGGTCCGCCAAGATTCAGCCGCTGCGCACTAGCAGGCCCCGCCAGCGCACCCGCCGCCAGAAGCGAGCACCATCGCGCCGCGGTACACATCTTCCAATCGCCGAACCATCGTGTCGGCTGCGAATTCGTCTTTGCACCAGGCTTGTCCATGTGCCGCAAGTCTAGTGCGCAACGCGCGGTCGTCATAGAGCCGACGCACAGCTTCTCGCAGCCCCGCGATATCGCCCTTGGTCACCAAAAGCCCCGTTTCCTCGTGTCTACACGCCTCTTTTGTGCCGTCGACATCGTACGCAACCGGGCACACGCCGCACAAGAGCGCCTGCGGCACGGTCCGCGGCAAGCCCTCGCGGTAACTCGGGTGCGACAAAATATCCATAGCACGAACAAACCCCGGCACACGCTCGGGCGGCACAAGCCCCGTCAAAATAAGCTGCCCGCGCACACCCATCGCCTGGGCCTTGGCAAGCAGCCGATCCTTGAGCCACCCATCACCAACCCAAAGCAATTTCCAGTTCTGATTCGATTTTAGATCTGATGTAAGCGCATCAAGCAGGTCATCGTGCCCCTTGTGCTGCGCCAATCGCGCAACAGTGCCGATCACAAAGTCATCATCACCAAATCCAAGCTCCGCCCGCATCGCCTCGCGCGTTTCGCTCTCGATCGGATTCAAAAACTCCTCTGTCTCCATTCCTGACCGAACCGTCACGAACTGCTCATCTTTCCCTATATTCGCTGCCCGAAACTGCCCGGTCATCGCATCGGCCACCGAAGTGATCACATGGCACCGCTTGGCTGCGAACCGTTCGCTCACAATATAAATCGCGTTCTTCCACTTGGGCAAATACCGATGAAACGGCGGCCCATGCACCGTATGCACCACCGCAGGCTTGCCCTCCCCGGTGGCCCGGCTCGCCGAGCCGGGTGTCT
>NVSP01000034.1 GCA_002732755.1 Phycisphaera sp. | reverse complement strand
TACATGCCTCTTATCGGCGCGGGGCTGCTCTTTGTCGGTGGTGTGTTCGCGCTCATCAAGAACCCCAAAGCCGCCTTTGCGCTTGTGTTTGTCATCTCGGCGGTGATGCTCGTCGGCACGCACCAACGAAATGAGACGTGGCGCAGCGCGCTTGGTATCTGGGAGGACAACGCAAAGAAGCAGCCCACCGAGTTCCGCGCATTCTTCAACATGGCGGTCATTCACAAAGACGATGGCCGGTACACCGAAGCGATCGATCTGTTGCAGCAAACGATCGAACTTGAGCCGAGGCATCAGGAGGCGATGGTCAGGGCCGGGGCGCTGCTCAAACTGAGCGGACGGTATCAAGAGTCGGCCAACGCGTACACCGCTGCCATCGCCTTTGACCGCGACGAGCATCCAAGGTTTGCCCGGTTTCACGGGGACGCTTACACCCAGCGGGCATCGTTGCTCGATGTGGCGGGCAAGTACCATCTCGCAGCGCAAGACTACACGAGCGCACTTGAGTTGCCGCCGCTCAAGAAAGAATCACAGCGCGTGCGCACGGCGCGGGATGCCGAGGCGCTGGCGGGCAGGGGGCTGGCGTTTTTGAACCTCCAGATGTTGCCCGAAGCCATAGATGATTTTGAACAAGCCATCATTCTGAACCCGGATCACATGSANKMCRMYRRSARCNSWYGCGTSGNNANKTKYGANCRSRYSWGMMMSYGRGWKYSKCGACGGNRWGMGMKYKGCSCGNSKCGYRRRGCGTGCCTGCGAGTTGACCAATTGGGAAGCGCTGGCGACGCTCTCGACCTACGCCGTCAGCCTCGCCGAGGCGGGTGATTTTGAGGAGGCGATCAAGTGGCAGACCGAGTGCATCCGGCTCGCTCCACCCCCGGTTGTCGAGATGTATCGCGACCGTTTGGAGCTTTTTCAGAACAACACGCCCTACAGGGCCGAATAGGGGCATCTTGCAAAGTCACGCACCACCCTGTGCCGAGGCCGCGTTCGCCGATGGGTCACCGCAAAGATCACCCTCTACAACGCGAGAATCTGCCTCAGAGAAATCGTCCGTGGCACACCGAATTTGATTATGCAAGATGCTCTAGAACTTGCCGAGGACGGACAAGCCGTGACACCCGAATGAGACTACCGCGTGCCGCCGGCGATTTGGAGGGTGAGGCGTTCGAGCAGGCGGTCGGCGCGACCCAGGCCGCTCTTGTTTTTGCGGTCGGCTTCGACGGCAAGGCTCAGGAGCCGACCGGCTTGTACGGGGTGGATGCGCTTGGCGGCGTGCATGATCGCGTCTTTGCTCTGGCCCCAGAGTTTGAGTGTGCCGGCGACGGATGCCGGGTTCTGGCCTTGGTGCAATGCTTGGCTCGCGGAGTGGAGCTTTCGGCAGAGGTCCATGCACGCCCAGAGTGTCACGACGCTCTGGTCTTGCTTTGAGTTGACGAGGATCGTGCGGAGTTGGGTGAGCAGTTCTTCTGGGCCGGCGCTGAGGATGAGCGACTGGATGGACCAGACTTCTTCTTCGCGGGTCATGCCGACAGCCTCGGCGACCATCTCACGGGTGATGCCACCCTTTGCATCGACGGCGAGCTTGCCCAGTTCCGAATCGATGCGTCCGAGTTGGCCCACGCGTTCGACGAGCAGCATCGCGGCATCGCGTTTGATCGCTACATCGTGGTGTTCTTTGGCGCGCTTGATGGCCCACGCGGCGGCTTCATTTGGCGCAAGGCCCTCGCACTTGTGGACCTCGCCACCCGAGGCGATGATGAGCTTGTCGATGTTCCCATTGCCCTTGTACCAGATGTCGCAGCGGAGCACGAGCGTTGCGGCCTCGACGGGTGCCTGGGCGTACCTCTCTAGCAAGGGTCTGCCGGTGTCTTTGACGAGTTGGTCGGCGGCTTCGACGATGACGAGTTTGTGCTGCTGCATGAGGCCGAAGCTTCGGCACTCGTCGAGGACATCGGCAAAGGCGTCTCGGGTGCCGTCGAAGTGGATGGTTTCGATCTCGCCTTGGGTTTCTTCGAGCTTGGCGCGGAGTTGGTGTGTGTAGTCGGCTCGGAGGAAGGCGTCTTTGCCGTGGAAGACGAAGAGGCCACCCTTTGGGTCGAGTGTTGGCTGGGATTGTCCTGCGGGTCGGCGTGCCATGATGTCATGGTAGTGTGGCCGGGCTGGGTGTGATAGCGTGATAAAGACAAAGCCGCGGGCACTGGGTTTTCCCTGTGCCCGCGGCTTTTCGAAAATCTGGATTGCGGTTTCACGCGCTGATCACATCAGGGATGTGCCTGTGTGCGGGTTGTAAAAAATTTGGTACCAAGTTTCAATTACTTGCGGTGGCGGCGGCTGATACCCGGCTGCTGCGGAGCATTACAACCCATTCGTGAAGATCCAAGGCATCGACCATGCCGTCCATGTTGATATCGGCGGATGCGCTCTGTGTGGTGAGGAGTGTCAGGAATGCATTGTGGTCGGCGGCGTCGACGGCACCGTTCTGGTCGAGGTCCATGATGCCTTGTTGCTGGAGGATTGCTGCGCCGTCGCTTATTTCGATTACACCGTTCATGTTGATGTCTGCTTCGATGTTGTAGCTAGGTTCATCCCAGACGGCACCAACGGACTGGGTGAACGTGGCCCATGTGCTCCAGGTTACTGGTGCGCCAGCTATGTGGATGGTTGATTCGAAGGTGAGCGACGAAGTTGATGGATCGATGATAAGCAAGCGTGAAGGTGTTTCGTCTGTAGGCTGTGGCGCAAGGGTATCGAAGACCGTGTTCGTGTTGTCGTCGTATTCAACATGGAAGACGGTTTCGGTGTGAGACGCGATGATGTTGCCTTTGGCATCGTGCTCGTTGAGAGTTGATCTTGAGATTTCTGCATAGATGGGTTTTGTTGGGCCGGGCCGTCTTGGGCCGCAGTCAAAGCTTCGGAACGCTTTGAAGTTCGTGATAACGGCACTGACATCCGGGTCACGGGTGACGATTATGGTTCCGCCCGGATCGCAGTCGAGGCCGATAGCGCCCGAGCTGTTGACGGATGCGAAGCCGCCGCCAATTCCTCCGCCAAAACCGGCCTCCTCACAAGCGCAGTTATCGTAGTAGGATCGGTTGATGTTGGTGACACGCGAAGATGCGACCGCGTTGATTGCTGTCGGTGAGATCGACATGCTGGCGTACTGCGAAGCGGACACGCCGTTTGTGGAAGCGGAGCTGCACGCAACAGCCGAGGTGGATTGGCCACTATCGAGGTCGGCCACCGGGCCGGCATCAGCGTCTGATGTGCTATCCATCCCATTGGCATTGTCGCACACGCCAGATGCGCTGTAGGTTGCAACTGAAGCCGTGGAAGCAAGGGCACTGACGATTCCGGTGAACTGGCAATCGACAGCCTGATAGCTCGTGGTGTATTTGTTGCAGAGCCTTGTTGTGTTCGTGTCTGCGACACAGCAATTGGGTCCTCCCCAGCCCCCAAAGGAGGTAATGGAAGAAGGCGGGCAGGCCGGTGGTTCGATACACTGACCCGATGCTGTTCCTGTGAGTGCCAGAAGCACAGAAGTTGCGAGACAATTTACTGTTTTCATTTTATACCCCCTATTGTCGGTGTTTTTGCACCGTTTGGTTGCTTGGTACCACGAGTTTGATACCTAGGCCGAGTATATCAAAAACTGAGGAGGCGTGCTGAACAAGGCTTTGTTTTACACAATCAATATATACTGATTTGTGAACCACAGTGTCTGCAATATAGACGCATCCATATTTGGTTGTCACATTTGTATCAACGGATCGATCACCCACCTGACTTGGGTGTGATAGCGTGTAGGCATGATGATCGCACAGATTCAGCCGCCGACTTCGTCCTTTGACCTGCTCGAGGCGTTTGGGTCTTGGGCTGGGTTTTTGATTGCAGGGCTGGTCGTCGTCGTGGTTTTTTATCTGTTTGGGTGGCTTTACATCGGTCGCCGGATCGAGAGTCTGACGAAGTCGCAGTTGCGGGGGCGGGTTGGTCTTGTGCTGAGCATGGGGCTTGTTGTTGTGCTGGGACTGATTATCAGTTTGCCGGTGAGCGATCAGATTCGGACGGGCCTGCTCAGCCTGATCGGGATTTCGTTTGCGGCCCTGATCACGCTCGGCTCGACGACGATATTTTCAAATTTCATGGCGGGTGTGATGATGCACCATGTCCGTTCGTTTCGGCCCGGCGACTACATCCGTGTGGGCGAGCATGTTGGGCGGGTGTCGGACAAGGGGATTTTCCATGTGGAGATCCAGACGGAGGATCGGGATCTGATTACTCTGCCGAACTCGTATTTGATTACCAATCCGGTGCGTGTAGTTCGGGCGAGCGGGACGGTGATCTCGTGTGAATTGAGCCTTGGGTACGATGTGCCTCACGCGGAGGTTGAGCCGTTGTTGCTCCGTGCGATTGAGGAGACGGGGCTTGTCGACGGGTTTGTGCAGGTGATATTGCTTGGGGACTTTGCGGTGACGTATCGTGCGTGCGGTTTGCTCGAAGACACCAAGCGATTAATTACGCAGCGATCAAACCTGAAAGAAAACGTGCTGGACACGCTGCACCATGCTGGTGTTGAGATTGTTTCGCCGAGCTTTATGAACCAACGGCAAGTGGAAGAAGCGGTGATCCCCGATCGTGTGCGGAGTCTGGCGCCGGAGTCCGGGAACTCGCCCGAGGACATGATCTTCGACAAAGCCGACGATGCCCAGCGGCTTGGCAACATCCGCGAGAGTCTGGCCGAGGCCAAGGCGCGGATCAAAGAGCTTGACGATCAGATGGGTGAGGTTGAGGGCGAGGACAAGGCCGAGCAGAAGACGGCGATCAAGGCCGAGATCGTGCATCAGAAGAAGCTCGTTGAGTATCTGGTGAGTCAGGTTGCGCGGATGGAGGGGTAGAATTTTATTAGCTTTGTGAAAATTGCTCCCGCCGAAGCATCTGGATGAGCGCCATATGGTGGTCGTCGTGGTCCGCAAAGAAGACGCAGCTATCRACGACTCGTTTTTGGATGCCGAGGCGTTCGTGCCATGCCGACCGGGCGAAGAAGTCGCGAGGGTATGACTCGAGCCTTGCGATGGTTGTTTCTCGGCGGGTTCGCAGCCGGGCGAGGACATCGGCAATGGGCTGCTCATCGTGGTTGGCATTGACGGATGCTTCGTTCTGCATGTCCGCTGGTGGGAGAAGCGGGTCGCCGCGTTCGTAGGCATCGAGCCGATGTGTGAGGAGCGATTCGAGGTCGGCGATGTGGCCAAGGTGTCTTTGTATGGACCACGCGCCGCCGGTTGATCGGTTGAGGTCTTTTGGCGCGAGCGGGCGAGCGAGTTCGTCGGCTCGTGCGGGCAGGCCGCGGAGTCGTTCGATGACTGCTGGGTAGAGTTCTGCGGGGAAATCGAAAGCCCACCGCCGATAGAGCCAAGGTGTGAGGATCTGGCCTTGCACGGTTTGCGTCCTTCATATCGAAAAAAAGCGGTGCGGGCGGGATTCGAACCCGCGGAAGAGTAAACCCTTCACCGGATTTCAAGTCCGGCGCCTTCAACCGCTCAGCCACCACACCGTGTGCCCGGCTCTGGTCGCCGAGTCCGGGATCATACACCGCGATTGTGGTCCATCTCGGGGTGTTGGTTATTGGGCTAGCCGGCGGGCCTCGCTCGGATTTTCGCTACACATCCGGGCCGATATGGGCTAGATTCTGTTTGATGGATCAACGAGCCGCGACCGTGAGGAAGCGGAATCTTTGTTTGTCCGTCTGGGACCGCTTCCTTACGGTCGCGGCTCGTCAGAATCTGATCCGTCAAACAGAGCCTAGATTCTCTCTATGGGTTGGTCCTGTTTCTGGCCCGGCCGGATAAGATTTGTTTGACGGATCAGATTGTGACGATCCGTTTCCGTGAGGCAAGGGGCAAAGCCCAACCTGGCCGTGGCTCCCTCGCTCGCGCGAGGGGCTCGTTGATCCATCAAACGGAACCTAAAGAGGAGTACGCGATGAGTGACCAAGCCCCGGACTTTGATGTTGTCATCATCGGTGGCGGGCCTGCGGGCGCGACTGTTGCCACATTTCTCAAGAAGTACAACCCGGCTTTGTCGGTGCTGATTCTTGAGAAGSAGAAGTTCCCGCGCGAACATGTTGGCGAGAGTCAGTTGCCGCTGGTGAGCCACATCCTCGATGAGATGGGTGTGTGGGACAAGGTCGAGGCGGCGGACTTTCCGATCAAGCTGGGTGTGAGTTACACATGGGGGCAGGTGTCTGAGCCGTGGGAGTTTGATTTTTTCCCCACTGAGGAGTTCACCGACGAGGCAAGGCCGGCCAAGTATGAAGGCCAGCGCCAGCACACAGCGTTTCAGGTCGAGCGCGCCGAGTACGACAACATTCTCTTAAGACACGCCGAGGGCCTGGGCACGCAGGTGCGCGAAGAGACATTGGTGCGCGAGGTCTTGCGCGATGACGACACGATCACCGGGCTGAAGCTCGACACGGGTGAGACGGTTACCGCCAAGCACTATGTGGATGCGTCCGGTCATGTCGGCTTTATGCGTCGTGCGATGGGTGTCGAAAGCGAAGCACCGAAAGAACTCAGAACTATTGCGTTCTGGGACTATTAGGGCAACGCCAAGTGGAAGGTCGAGATCGGTGTCGGCGGGACGCGCGTGTATGTGCGGAGCCTGCCGTTTGGGTGGATCTGGTTTATCCCGCTCAGCCCGAGCCGGGCGAGTGTTGGGCTGATCTGCCCATCGGACTACTACAAGGAGCGTGGAATCTCGCCGCGCGAGTTGTACGACGAAGCGCTGGACTTGCAGCCGGACATCAAGGCGATGCTGGTCGATGCCAAGAGCGAACTTGGCGGTGACAAGGTTCACAGCATCAAGAACTGGTCGCACCTGGCGGAGAGGCTTGTCGGGGAGAACTGGTGGCTCTGCGGTGAGACCGCTGGCTTTGCCGACCCGATCCTGGCGGCTGGTCTGACGCTCGCGCACGGGTCAGCGCGCGAGACGGCGTACTCGATCTTGGATATCGAAAATGATGCGAGCGATATGGCGTGGGTCAAGAATCGCTACGACACCAAGACGCGCAAGAACATTGATCAGCACATCCGGTTTGCCAAGTACTGGTACGCCGCCAATGGCCAATTTACGGATTTGCAGGACCACTGCACCGCGATCGCCAAGGATGCGGGGCTGAAGCTCTCGCCGAAAGAGGCGTGGCGCTGGCTCTCGCAGGGCGGGTTTGTGACCGAGTTTGCGGGGCGCGCCTCGCTCGGGTCGTTCTCGCTCAACTCGGGTCGGCACCTTGTCGACCGGTTCCTCGGCGGCGAGCAGAAGATGAAGATCGCCGGGTACAATGTCTTCAAGCTCAATRTGCGCGGCGCTAAGAACGATGTCATCGGCGACCTGCACGAGGGCAAGATCGTGCGCGTGCCTTGCTATCGGCGGGGCGAGGCGGTCCTGCCGCTGGCGGGTCAGTACGGCGAGATGGTCGAGATGGTCAAGCAAACTTCAGCAATCGATCAGATTTATACCTATCTGATGTCCAAGATCAAAGGCGGGGTAACGCCGGGCGCCGAGGGCACGACGATCGCGGCGTACATGCAGACGCTCGAAGCGATGCTGATCCAGGGTTGGGTGACGGCGAAGCTGGACACGCGCAAGATCGGCTCGACGACGGGTCGGATGATCCGTTCGGAGGATGCTGCCAGGGAAGCGCTCAAGAAGGCCAAGGGCACGATTAAGTTCAACTGAGCTTTGTTCGGGCGCACAAAAGCGTGTTACGGGCTGTGAGACCGGCTACCACTTGCTCGCTGGCCAAGGGGGCGGCTAGGTGATACTGTTTCTCAATTGCAACAGGTCACGGAGAGCAAGCCATGCCACGATCAGGATCATTCGCCAAGAAAGCAGGGATAGGACTTTTCTTGTTCTTCCTGATCAAGGGGTTGGCTTGGCTCGTCGTGCTGGGTGTTGCTGCGGTGGGTGTGACCAAGATCACATAAAGAGCAGTCGTGCTCGGTTTAGAGCGTACATGTCGTTTTGTATACCCTGTGCTGCTGACCCGTCTTTGGGTCAGTTTTTGTATTCACTACCAAGCACTGATCTGCGAACAGGTCAGTGGGACGGGCCCCTGCATCAGAGATGTTTTTAGTGGTTGGGGAGGTGTGCGGCTTCGCTGGCATCGTGTTCGGTGAGCACGCCGTCTTCGAGGTGGAGTGTTCGGTCGAACACATCGAGCGCTCGTTGGTCGTGTGTGACGACCAAGACGCCGGCTTGGTTTTTATGCCCGATTTCTCGGAACAGCTCCATGACCTGTCGGCCGAGTTTGCTGTCAAGGGCGGCTGTCGGCTCGTCCGCTAGGAGTAGGCTGGGTGTGTTGGCGAGTGCGCGGGCAACGGCGACGCGTTGCTGTTGTCCGCCGGAGAGCGCCGCGGGCAGGTTCTTTGCGCGGTCGGCGACTCCGAGTGAATCGAGCAGCTCCATCGCGCGTTGCTTTGCAGGTCGGCCCTCAACGCCGGAAATCGAGAGCGAGATAAGCACATTCTCGAGCGCCGAGAGAAATGGAATCAGGTTTGATTTCTGAAAGATGAACCCGAGTCGTTCTCTTCGGTATCGTTGCAGATCGACAAACGACTTTGGACCGTCCATGACAACCTTGCCGTCGATCAGGATCTGCCCGCTGGTTGGCGGGTTGATGAGGCCGATGGCAGAGAGGAGCGTTGATTTCCCGGAGCCGCTGGGGCCGAGGAGGGCAACAACCTCGCCGCGTTTGATCGTCATAGATGCTTCGTGCAAGGCGATGACTTCGGTGTTTCCGCTTCCATAGATTTTGGAGATTGCGATCGTTTCGATCGCCGGTGGCTGCGATGTTGTTGTCATGACAGCACCTCGTTTGGGCTGACATTCATTGCCTTTCTGATTCCAAGTGCGCTGCCGATGATGCAGATGATCACGACGGCAAATGCGAGCCACACGAGCATGTCGGTCGTGATGATGACGCGCCTCGGAAAGAACGGAAACAGGCGTTTACCGATAAAGAACGCGATGATGTAGGCGATCCCGCCGAGCAGGAATGCTTCTTGGAGCACAAGCCCGATAATCACCCGGTCTTTGGCGCCCATGAGTTTGAGCAGCGCGATGTCGTGGACCTTGTCGAGCGTCATGGTGTAGAGGATGAGCGACATGATGATCGCAGAGATGGCGACAAGCAACACGCGGAAGAKGCCGATCTGTCTTCGTGCRCGATCCACCGGGCCTTTGAGCAGGAGTTGCCGTTGTTGTTCTGAGGTGAACACCGAGACATCGGCCCAGCCAGCCATGACCGAACGCACGCGTTCGCTTTCGATTCCCGGTTTGAGGTTGACGAGTATGGCGCTGACGGCGGGGGCATCCAGCGCCGGGATCGCGCTGGCGGGGAGGTCTGCGCGTTCGAGCATGCCGGGCTGGGATTGAACAAGGTCTGTGTACTGTGCGCGTCCGCGCCGGGCTGCTCGCCCGAGCCGGGTTGCTTCGCCGACGGAGTCAAACTGGACTGCGAGTGCATCGGCGACGGTGAGAAACGCAAGCCCGTCGCCGCCGCTGCTGATCATGTTGTTGGTGATGCCGACGACTTGGTATGAATCTTTGCCGAGTGTGATGTGTTCGCCGACAACAAGCCCGAGTGTTTTGTCGGTGACCATCTCGTAGTGTCCCTGCCCAATGGTTCGCCCAGAGAGAATCGGGAGCCATCGCCCCTGATCTTCCGGCCAGGAAAGCCCGACAATCGAGATCCGGATCGGTCGGCCTTGGTGTTCGCGCTGGATGGTGTGCGTGACGAATCGGCGTGCGCTCAACACGCCGGGGACGGTCAGTGCCCGGTCCTGGATGGTTGAGGGGAGGCGGGAAAGCTCTGCAAACGGGCCGCGTGTTTGGCTCTGGACAATCCAGATGTCGGCATCGAGTTCGTTGATGAGCAAAACCGCGTCGTCTTCGATCCCTTTATAGATGCCGCCCATGCCCATGACAATCATGAGCAGCAGCCCAAGCCCGACCGCGGTGAGAGCAAACCGCCCGAGGTTGTGCCGGATGTCTCGGATGGCAAGGTTCACTTGGCGGTCACTTTCTTCTGATCTCGTAGCGCCTTTTGGTTGGCTGGGTCGCTGATGCGCACGAGCACATCGCCTACTTTTATTCCAGACATGATTTCAATAGAATCTCTTCCTTGTGATCCGAAAGCACACGGCGTCCACTTTGCCCGGTTGCCAACCTTGGTGTAGACGCCTCGTTCGCCATCGATCGTTTCAACAAACATCATCGGCACGGCAAGTGCATCTTGAATCCGGTCGGTTTCGATGTACACATCGGCCCGTTGCCCGATGGCCCAGTGCTCGGGGAGGTTGTCGATCGCCACATCAACGACGAACTCTCGTGTCTCGNKGGYCNGGNTTTCMWYKYCGARSSKMASCACACGGCCGGCCAGCGGGTGGTCGGGCTGCGAACGCAGGATGATCCGTGCCGGCTGGTCTGGCAAGAGGCCTGCCATCGCGGTTTCATCCACCCATGCCGACACCCAGATCTCATCAAGGGCGATAAGTTGATAGATCGCGGATCCGGGCACGATGATGTCGCCCGGGTCGCGGTCTCTTCGGATGATAAGCCCGTCGAAGGGGGCGGCGATCACCGTGTCGTCAAGCTTTGCCTGTTGGTACTCAAGCGATTTTTGAGCCGCGATCACAAGCATTTTGCCCTCGGCGATTGCCGACTGCGAACTGGCGAGGTCGGCCTGTGCGATGGCGAGTTGTTCCTCAGATTTATCGATTTCAGAATCGTTGGCTGCGCCTTGCTCGAACGATTGGCGAACCCGCGCGAGCTCGCGGTCGGCCTGTCGGAGCACCGCCTCAGACCGCGCCCGCTCGGCGACCAATCGCTCCAGCCCCGCCTGGCTTGCCTGCGCATTGGCCTGTGCGATTTCGACCTGACTGATGAGATCGCGGTCATCAAGCCTTGCGATGACCTGACCCGCAACGACCACCGAGCCCTGATCGACACTGAGTTCGATCACTTGTCCTTGGATCTTTGATGATATCACAGACGAGACTCTCGCCTGGACCGATCCGGTTCCCATTACCTCGACCACGAGATCGCTGCGCACAACGTCGTACCCGGCAACCTGAACGGGGCGGAGAACCTTGGTGTAGAGCAAAAACCCAAGGGCAGTGACGACAACGGCGAAAAAAAGAACTCTCTGAATCCATCGCACCATGTCTCTTCCTTTCTGAGGAGGTCAGAGCACCGGGTGGGCTGCGGCATCGACCGGGGCACAATGCTAAGCGCACCGGCATACCGAGGTCGGGGTGGCGCGGCGGGCCTGTCCTTGGAAAATCGTGTGACCAGGGTTTGTGTGACCAAGGGGGTGAAACTCACTAGAGATTCACCCTGTATCTTGGCACAAAAAAACCACTGACCCGCGGGCAGGTCAGTGGTTCGGTTGCCTGTTGTGGCTGTTTGTAAAAATCAGTGGTCGGCGGGTTTGACTTGGATCAGGTCGCCGTTGGTGCCGAAGGTCTCGTAGGAAACAAGGCGGCCTTCGTCGCGTTTGATCTGGAACTTGACGGCCCCGTTGTTGCTTGCATCTGGGACGGCTCGCAGGCCGCGGGTTGTCAGCCCTTTGTCATCGAGGAACCAGACTTCAACGAGCCGGTCGTTTTCGAGCACATCGACGCGGCGGGGGAGGCGTTGGTTGTTGTTGGTACTGACGAGCAACATCTGCCGCTTCGCCTCGTCGCTTGCGGGGGCAATCTCATCTAGGGCCGAGGCGTCGCTGAGTGGGCTGAACATCGCCCGGTYGAGTGGTTCGGAGATGAGCCAGTCGAGCGGGCCTTCGGCGGGCGGGACGAGGAGCAGCGGGATCGTCATTTCTGATCCGTCTCGTGAAATTTGCAGCTCGATGCGCTGGTCCCAGGTAAGCTCTGCGAGTGYTTGCCGGKMGWGMTGSYCGWYRKWGWTKKSYKYMYYYWTSAYYCSGAKCAGRWSMTCSYCGACTTCGAGGTTGGCGCGTGCTGCGGGGCCGCGGAGGCGCGAGATGGTGGCTCCGGTTTCTGGGTCGTCGGACTCGAAACGGATGCCGGCGTTTGCGTAGACCTCGACACCTTCGCGATCGGGCAGGATGTAGACATAGTCGGCAAAGCCCCGGCTAAATACGGCCTGTTCTTTAGGCTCAAAACCCGGGTGCACGGGCGCCTTTGGGTCTGGCTTTACCGCGATGACCGGCGCGACGACGCGCACGGTCAGGCTCGGGTCGGCGACGGCGATGCGCTCGGGGATGCCGTGGCCGTGCGCCGCGTGGCCGATGCCCACGATCACGACAACGGTGACATCCTTTGGTGCAAACTCATTGATCGCAGCAACCGACGAGTGCGCCATCGCCGCGTCCCACATGCGCTGCACGGGCATCATCATGGCGGCCCCATCGGCGGACATGTCCATCATGTCGGCGACCATGTACCGGTGCGCGGGATGGATGTCGGCGAGCGGGCCGATGGCTGCGTTCTGTTCATCTGTGAGTGCGCCTCGCATGGAGTCACGGACCCAGGGGCGGGGGACATTGAGGCCGCGGATCGGGGCGCCGTTGTCACGGGCGGTTTCGAACAGCGATCTGAAGTAGGCAAAGGAGTAGCCAGCCTGTGTGTACCACGATGCATCATCGATGAGTTGTTCGGTGGTGAGTTCGCCGGCAACATATGAATCGAGCAGCTCGCTCTGCTGGATGTTCAAGAACTCCATACCAAGGACATATGTCCGCCCGTTGTGTTTGCCCTGTTCGACGAGCGCATCAAAGATGCGGGCCTGCATCTGGTGGACATCATCGCTCGTGTGGTGCTCGCCCAAGATGACAACATCGGCATCCGCAAGGTCCGCGATGAGCGCGTCGAAATCGATCGCGGCATCGCTGGCGGTGTCAAAGATGGTGCCCGGCACGCCCGACCGGATGTCGAACGCGAGCTGCGGATCGCCCAGCGGGAGCGTTGCAAGGTCATCGGCGAGCAGGGCAGCGGGCCAGGCGATGCAAGCCGTGATGACGGCAAGGGCGCACATGGGTTTCAAGAATCGTTGGTGTATCATGCAAAAATAGTAGCCCCAAGCGGCAGGGCATGCGCCGCTGTCGGGACGAGGGTGCGCTCAACCCTGTTTCTTGGTCCACACACAGGTTGAGTAAATCGGCGACAATCCGGCCCCTGTTTGGAGGTTGAAATGATGAAGAAGAGCAGATCGCGCAGCCGTACATGTACCAAGCACGCGCGAGAACTATTGGGGATGCGTATTAACCATTGTGCTGAATGTGGTTTGCGGCTTTACGGATAGCTGCTTCGACGTGTTCCCGCATCGCCTCGTCGTTCTCGAACGATTGCCTCCGCGCGGTGATCGCGACCAAGCCAATGAGCGYAAAGAGCGGGACGAGCGAGAGCGCGCCTAGCAGCATGCCCACCCACGCGGGGCCGCCAAACACAAGAGCGACAACGCCCACGAGCCAGCAGATCGCCACGCCGCCTGCCAAGATCCCGGCTCGACCCGTGTACACACGACCGAGTTTGCCCGCGGCGAGCCTGATCCTCGCCTCGGTCGAATCGTCTGTGATTTCTTGTGGTGCCCAGGGCAACTTGCCCGTGACGAGGCGCGATGACGGGAGTGTGGGCATTGGCTTGCTCACCTCTCTTAAAGGCTGAGGCGTAATCTGAGCGACAGGTTTCGGTGCTGGGCCGGTCGGCTTTTTCTCCGGCGCTGAGACCACCGGCGGGGCGGCCTGCACAAGCCCGCTGTTGGTCAGCGAACCCTCGCGGATCGCGGTGCGCACAACATCCTCGAACGCGGCGGCGTCGGTTTCATACCGGAACGCAATCAGATTTCCCCACGATTGCGAATCAACAGTCTTGGCGCCAAAGCGGAAAAGCCTGCGCCAGTCGTGCTGCACGCCGTAGCGGATGATCGGATGCCACTCGCTGACGACAACATGGTAGCCGTGCGAAACGAGCATCTTTGCCATATCTTTGGTCGAGTAGCCCAGGTCCAGCGTCTTGCGGTCCTCGAACTCGCACATGATGACCGCCGGTTTCATCTTGCCCCACGGGAAGCCTTCGAGAACATGTTTGTCGAAGCCCTCGGCATCGATCTTAAGAAGCCGAACCGACTCGACCTTGTGCTCCGCAAGCGCGATGGTGAGCGTGGTCACATCGACGGTTTCGGTTTCTTTATGGACCGCAGTAAAGGCGGCGAGGCTGCTGGCACCGCTGCTCTGGTCGGAGGTGTAGAAGGGGACCTTTTTCTTCTCCTGATTGCCCAACGCACGCGGGTCGAGCCGGAACTTTTTATTCTTTGAGTGTCGCTCGATCGACCGCTTGCGGTTGACGGGGTCTGGCTCAAAGGCGAGCACATTCCAGCCCTGCCTAAGAAAGATGTCCGACGACCCGCCGTGGTGGGCGCCGACATCGACCATGAGATCGTCGACATGCGAGGTCCCGATCGCGTCGCGCACCATCATCAACTCGTCGATGCTGGCCTTGACATCCCGGCTGTACTCGGCGCCGATCGTGGTAGGCGTGGGCTTAGCCTTGGCTTTGGCGCTGGCTTTGATTTCGTCTTCGATATCGCCAAACGGGAATGCTTTGAGTTCTGATTGTATGTTGCAGTTGACAACACCAACGCCAAGGCCAGAGAGAACCGGCTGGATTTCAACCCACGACCGAGTGTGAAAGCCCGGCCAGACATTTGGAATATTATAGAGATCGCCCGATTGCTGGTAGTCGTCGAAGAAGTAGTTGGGGTTGCTGGCGGGTGTTGATGTCATCTCAAGCCGGGTCGCGCCGGCGGGCTCAGCTTCCTTGATCTGCTCGACATAGTTGCAGTCGATGCCCAGCAACAGGATTTTCTTGTAGCCCATGGTCGCGCCAAAGAGCGCCGAAAAGTTCCCGGTAGTGATGGCTTTGACACCAAGCGCCGAGTACGACTTCTGCACATCTTCAAGGATGACGACGGCTGGGCACTCTCTGATTTCTGGATGCGCGTCGGCGAGGACTTGGCGGAGAAAGAACCTGCGGATGCCGTTGGTCTTACGCTCACTGATAAGGCGCATGATCTCGTCGGCGTGCGACATGATGACGACTTCGTCCATGCAGGCGTAGTAGGTCGGGTACCAGTTGATGCGGTCCCAATGACGGTACGCCACATTCATACCCAGCGTGTCGGCGCCCTCGAGCTTTGTAAAGTCGAAACCCTTGAGAGACGGTCCGTTACCCAGCAGCACGAGCGCTTCTGATTTGTCTGCGAGGCGCATGCCGTCGAGGTTGTCGTAGAGGCCCCGGTGGTGGTAGGTGATTGCCGGCTTTGGCATCGAAGCAGGCAGYTGTCGTGAGCGCTCAAGGTCCGCCTCTCCCCCGCTTTTCCAGTTGGCAAGCGAAGCACGACTCGATTCGCTGTCCGACCAGCAGAACCTGGTCGCCGAGGATTGCTTTATTTTGTAACGCGCGCAAAGAATCGAGTAGATCGACTGGTCCTGGCGGTGCCCAAAGTACGGCGTAAGCCGAAGGACATCCTCGGCCTTGACCTTGCCACCCTTGGTAAACTTCTCGACGACCTCGCGGTACGCCTTGCGCCTTGGAGCGGGCATCTCGCCCAGCGGCAAGACATCGTTCGCTTCCGGGTGCTTGATCCACGCGACAATTTCAGGGTCTTGGCTGTAAAGGTAGGCGTCTTCGATAAGCTGCTGCGCCGGGCCGTCTTTCTGATACCCAAGCAAACAGGAGCAAATATGAGGCGAGAGCAACTCGTTCCCTGTCACATTCATCCGGCGCGCAGCCTCTGGGTGCGTAAACCCGGAGTTGCGGATGGGCCAACTACTCTTGTCGTCGTGGTCAACAAAGAACGCGCCCTCGTCGGCGATGCTGTCGAATATCTCACCCAAGCTATGAACAACCGCAACACCCGCGTCGACCCAGAGCACGCGGTCGCCGCTGCGCACAAGGTCGCCGGCGGCTTTGATCGCAGCACATTTGTACGCATAGTTCTTGGGCGACATGTAGCCATCAAAGAATCCCTTGGTCTCTGCCGGGTAGTCCCTGACCGCAACGCGATCAAGGTCGCAGAGCGCCTCGCGCTGGGCCGGTGTAAAGTCGATGTCGTACACGATGATCTGCGAGAACGCGCCATCGCTCAGGCGGTGCAGCGACGCGATGAGGTTCAGCCCCTGCTGGTGGTACGCGCTGGTAAACGAGGTCACGATCGYTTTGTCAGTGTTCATAGGAGACTTTCTTTGCAAATCTTCGATCGTTTCGGCGATAGGGCTTGACCCGGCGCCTGTGGTTGGGCGGGACAGGAGCCGGCGGTACGCATCAAGCGACCCGTTCCACTTGGCGTTGAGTTTGTCGACAGCCGTGTCGATCCTTTTGGCTTTTTGGGGCGAGATATCCTGCCCCTCATTTACGATCCCGTGGATGCCGCCGGTTTTTTGCTC
>NVSP01000033.1 GCA_002732755.1 Phycisphaera sp. | reverse complement strand
CCCGTTCGCCGCGTGGACGCACCTGAAATCGCTCGACACGCTGGATTTGCGCGTCCGCGCACAGGCCGCCGGCGCCTTGCAGATCGCCGAATGGCTCGAGACGCATCCCAAGGTGGGAAAGGTGCGCTACCCGCAGCTGCCGAACCACCCGCAGCACGCCGTCGCGATGACGCAGTCGCCCTCGGGCGGGACGGTCATCGCCTTCGACGTGAAGGGCGGCAAGGAGGCCTGTTTCCGCTTCTTCAACGCATTGGAACTCTTCACCATTTCCAACAACTTCGCCGCCGCGAAGTCGATCGTCACCCATCCCGCGACGACCACGCACCAGCGACTGCCGCAGGATCAAAGGACGTGCTGGGCATAGGGCCGGGTCTCGTGCGGCTCTCGGTCGGGCTCGAGGACGTCACCGACCTGATCGCGGACCTGGAACAGGCGCTCGACCAGGCCTGAGCTGATCCGGCGCGTCGCTTCCGGCGTATGACGTATCGGAATTGGAAAACCCGGGCCCGAGTGATTATATCAGGCTCGGGTCCGAGGAAGGGACGGTCGATGAACATTCACCAGAAGGACATGGCGCAGCGGCCCGACAGCCAGCAGGCGCGCGAGGCGCTGGACCGGCTCAGGCTCTGGGCCGAAACGGCCAGCGATGCCGAGATCGTGGCGCTCGATGACAACAACGAGATCACCGGGACCATCGCATCGTTCAAGTCCAACGGCGAAACCGACGGCCACGAGTTCGCGTTCGACTCAGCGCTGCGAGGCTCCATCGGCATCGCAGTACGAACCGCCGCCGGCGGGCTTCGGCTCGTCATGGTCTCTGCGTAAAGCAATCTCTGCCAAGCTGTAGCGAGCGATCGTGCCACTGACCTGTCCGCAGGTCAGTGCTTTGTCGTATTTTGCGGGGAGCACTGACCCGAAGACGGGTCAGTGGCACGAGGACAACACAAAACATACACGCTATGGAATGACTGCGGTTGCTCTGAGACTTCGGCGGTGTCACAAGTAGACTCGCCTACTCGCCGCCGATGAGTCCCTGCTCGTAGGCGGCGTGCTGTGCGCGGAGCCTGCGGTACAGCACAAACCCGCCAAGCCCAAAGATCAGCGCCCCGCCGCCACCGATCCCGGCTGCGTACATCGGACGCTCGTCAGCGAGTGGGTCTTTGCCGACCACCGCATCAACCGCGACCTTCGTCCCGGCGCCACCGACGCGTTGGTCTTTGGTGCCGTTGGCGAGCGAGACCATCGACACGATAAAGGTATCGAGCGTGCGCTGGGTGACCCCGGCGCCGTCGCCCCGGAGTTCGAGGACAAGCCTCCCGTCTTCGGGTGATTCTGTCGAGAGGTCGGCCTTGATTCTCATGGCGAGGTCGCCGGGCCTTGAAAGCTCTTCGATGCCCCGTTTGCCCAGACGCTCTGATGCGATTGCCATCAGCGATGGGTCGGTCAGCACCGAGTTGTGGTAGCGTTGCCACTCGGCAAGCTCGTCTTGGGACAGGGTCCGGCCCCTGCCGTCGGCGCGAAGCTCGGCGCTCACGGCGTAGCGCGCGGGCGCGACCTGATCCGCGACGGCCCAGCTCAACACCGCGATGATGCCCAGCGACGCCACCGTGTAGAACATGGTCGCAAAGGCTTTGTTTCTGCTCAGCAGCGCACGGACGCGCTCCTCACGCTTCTTCAAATCCGCGGCTTGCTTGGAAATCTCTCGCCGGTTGGCAAGGACCTGATCCGCTTCGCGCGCGCGCTCTTCGAGCACGGCTTCGGTGCGTTCGAGCTTGACAGCGCGGTCATGGATCGCYCGGCGCATCTGGGCCAAACGATCGCGCCGGGTCGTCAGGTACGCGGGCACGCCGCCGGCGGCTTTAAGCTCGCCCTCGCGGGCTTTGATGGCTTCGGCTGCTTCGCGGAGATCGTGCGCCATCTTGACGCTCATCTCRTTGAAGTCCTGCTCRCGCTCGGTAATCTCCCGCTCGGCGCGCARMARMGCSCGGCACCKRGCCTCGATATCTGCGATCGCGCCGATTTCAGACATTTCGATCTTCTCATCCTGAGACGAAAGATCCTCGAAGATGGGGTTGTGCTCGGTGTCGGACATGGTCTGCGATTCCTCCACACCCAGCGGCCCGYASYACTCCACGCACGGACAGCCGCATGGCTCCAAATCGGGTTATCGACCCAAAATCGCACCAACTCAACCGCCCCTTGGAACAATCTGACACACCCAGGGGTTCCCCCTGCACACCTAGGGCCAGCCGGGTGTAGTAAATATGTGAGATTCTCGCTTCTTGGGCGGGTATTTGGTACGATGTATCCAGTAACTGGCGGCAGGCGTCGCCCATAACGAACAAAGGAACTCGAAATGAAGAACCGTGGATCTAGCCTGACGTCTGTTGTCCTCGCCGTGGCCGCTGCTGTTGGCGTCGGCGTTGGTGGGTATTTTGTGCTCGGAGGGTGTTCAAGCTGCGAGACAGACACCACGGCCGCTGCTGCAAGCCCGGTCKCCGCACTCTTGGTCGATGAGTCTGCCGATAGCTGCTGCCCATCAGAGGTCGCTGCGGTTGAGACCGTCGCCCTCGAAACAAGCGACCACTGCGACACCGATGCCAAGCAAGCCGAGGGTGGCGAGTGCAGCTCCACGACCCAAGCCGTCGCGCTCAAAGACGAAGCCTGCAGCACGGACAAAGCAGCAGAATGTGAAACCATGACCGCCGATGATTGCGGAATGAAAGGTGCCAAGGAAGACTGCGACATGCAGGACGCCGAGAACTGCCCCCTCAAAGGCACACCCGAATGCCCGCTCGAGAACGCCGACAGCGAGGAAGCTGTCGAGCTGACAAACAACGACAACTAATCACACGACCAACCTGAATCACGAGCACGCCCCACCTATCGGGGCGTGCTTCTTTTTTGCAACTACACTCTGCGCATGGCGACATGGCTCATCAAAACCGAACCCGACGCGTACTCCTACGACGACCTCATCCGCGACAAACGCGAGCCGTGGGATGGCGTGACCAACCCCGCTGCCCAGAAACACATGCGGGCGATCAAGAAGGGCGATGAGGTGCTSGTCTATCACACCGGCAAAGAACGCCGAGTCGCGGGGCTGGGCAAGGTCGTCCGCGGCGCGTACCCGGACCCGGACAAGCCGGCGCTCTTAAAGTCCGGCGAGCCGAAGTTTGTGCTGTTTGATATCTCGCCGGTCAAGGTTGCGGGCGACGGGTGTACCTTGGCCGCCGTCAAAGCCGATAGCCGGTTCGACGACTACGCGCTTGTGCGCGAAGCACGACTGAGCGTGATGCCCGTGCCGGCAAAGTTTGACAAGATTTTGCGCAAGATGGCGGGGCTTTGAGACAAACCCAACCCAACGAGCCCGAAGCGCAAGCGAGGTCTTGTTCTTGTTTTAAAAATATAATCAACACTCGCTCACGCTTCGGGCTCGTCAAGAATAAATCTAATCAACCTTCACCCCGCGCAACTCCTCCGGCATCGCCGGCGGTTGCGGGTCCATTGACTCGAGTTCTTGGCGCACGATCGTTGAGATCGCCCAGTTGCGGTACCACTTCTTGTCCGCGGGGATCACGAACCAGGGCGACCGCTCGGTCGAGCAGCGTTCGAGCACATCCTCGTACGCCTTGGCGTACTCGGGCCAGATCTTGCGGGTCTCGAGGTCACCCAGCGAGAACTTCCACGCGCGGGTCTCGTCGTCGAGCCGGGCCTGAAGCCGTTCTTTCTGCTCATCCTTTGAGATGTGCAGCATGATCTTGATGATGTGCGTGCCGGATTCGCTCAGCGTGCGCTCGAAGTCGTTGATGTGGTCGTAGCGGAGTTGCCACTGTGATTCCGGGATCAGGTTCAGAACGCGGACCGCCAGGACATCTTCGTAGTGTGAGCGGTTGAAGATTGTGATCTCGCCCCGGGCCGGCGTGACTTTGTGAACGCGCCACAGAAAGTCGTGGTCCAGTTCCTCCGAGGTCGGCTTCTTGAAGCCCGCGACCCGGCAGCCTTGCGGGTTGAGCGGGCCGAAAACATTGCGGATCGTGCCATCTTTGCCCGAGCAGTCCATGCCTTGAAGCACCACGAGCAGCGACCGCTTGTCCTCGGCCCAGAGCTTGCGCTGGAGCAAGCGGTTGGCTTCGATATTCTCGGCGTGGAGTCGCTCAGCTTCGGCTCGCTCGTCTGCTTTTTTGCCGCGAAGTCCGGGAGTCTTTGATGGATTGATTTCTGAAAGGTTGACCTTGGAGCCGGGTTTGACGATATGGATGTCGCGTGGGTTCATGCGCAAAGTTTAGCAAAACAGACGAGCCCGAAGCGCGAGCGAGGGTTGATTTCAAAGAAGAGCAAGACTCTCGCTTGCGCTAGGCGTTTTTCCGCGCCTTACGCTCGGCTTCGATCGTGCTCAGGATGTTCGCTTGGTGGTCCGCGTGGTAGCTCGAACGCACCATCGGCCCCGATTCGACAACCTTCAGCCCGCGTTTGAGGCCCTCTTCGTGGAACATCTCGAAGGTGTCGGGATGCACCCAGCGGTCGATGGGCAGGTGGTTGCGTGTGGGCTGGAGGTACTGGCCGATGGTGAGCACATCGCACGGGTCGCCGGGGTTTGGGCCGGTGTGCTTGCTGGTGAGTTCGACGAGTTCATCCATCAGCGCCAACACTTCGTCATCTTTCTCACCGATGCCGACCATGATGCCGGTCTTGGCGATTCGGCCTTGCTCTTTGACCCGGCGGAGCAGCTCGATCGAGCGGTCGAGTTTGGCGCTTGGGCGCACCGCGGGGTACATCCGCTGCACGGTTTCGATGTTGTGGTTGATAATGTGAGGCTCAGCATCGATCACCATCTGCAAGGCGCCCGCATCGCCCATGAAGTCGGGGATCAGCACCTCGACCGACATCGTCGGGCATGACTCTTTGGTGCGGATGATCGTCTCGGCCCAGATGCCGGCCCCGCCGTCGGGCAGTTCATCGCGGTTGACGCTGGTGACCACGACATGTTTGAGTCCCATGAGCGCCAAACTCTCGGCGACTCGTCGTGGTTCATCTTTGTCGAGGATGGGTGGTTTGCCCGTTTTGACATTGCAGAAGCCGCAGGCACGGGTGCAGGTGTCACCGAGGATCATGATGGTGGCGACACCTCTTGCCCAGCACTCGCCCATGTTTGGGCAGCCCGCTTCTTCGCAGACGGTGAAGAGCTTGTGCTTGCCCATGATTTCTTTGAGTCGGTCGTAGCCCTTGCCGCCGGGCATTTTGGCTTTGAGCCACTTGGGTTTGCGTTTGGTTGAGAGCTGCTGTGGGTTTTCTTCTTTGTTGTTGAGGACCATGCTCGTGAGGCTAAAGACGGGTTTGGCGGCCCGTTTCATGGGGTCGCCGCCGAGGGGCCTTGGGTGGCGGGCGAGTGTCCGCTCGGTGGCGGTGGTTCGCGGGGCCGTTGGCGTGACGGGAATTGTGTGCTCTCGGTCTGTCATCTCACAACTCTAGTCGGCACACGGTCCAAGCCAGCTTAGAAACATGGATATGAGCGCATCAATCGCGCCCTATCGGGAAATGCCCCAATCAATGACCGATTCCACGAATGTCAGATGGGCGTGTGGTCGATAAAAACGAAACCCATGGGCGTGAGGCCGCGGGCGGAATTGCTCGCTAGACTCGCTGCCTCGGGCCGATAGGTCCGATAGAGTGTGATGTTCGCCAACGGATGGCGAGCCGAAGACCAGACATCCGTAGCCCCCCGGATCCCTAAGACATGATCAACGACATGAAGACCAACGGCATTCTCCGGCGCATGCTCCCGATAGCAACGCTTTCGGCAACCCTGACCCTCGTCGGGCTGACCTCGATGGGCTGCGAGACGGATAGCTATCTCGACCCGTCGATGACAGGCCGATTCGAGCACACCCCAACGATCATGCCGATCCTGAAAAAGATCGCAGCGATCGAACCCGACGACAGCGAGTTCATCCAGATCACCGAGGTCAGGCCGGAAGACCTGCGCCCGATGGTGACCGACTACAGACTCGTCCCAGGCGACACCTTGGAAGTCACGATTTACAACTACCCTGTTCAAGGGCAAGCCACGCCGTACCCGCTCCGTGTCGAGAACAACGGCACGGTCAATCTGCCAACCATCGGGAAGTTCTACATCCTCGGAGCGACCAGTGATGAGGTCGAGAGCATCGTGTCTGATGGGCTTATCAAGCAGGACCTGATCCGGCGGCCCGAGCTTTCGGTCATGATCATCGGCCGGAGCGAACAGCAATTCAGCATCATGGGCTCGGTCCGAGCGCCGGGCCCATACTTCATCCCTCAGCCCTCGTACAAGCTCCTTGATGCCCTAGCAGCAGCGGGCGGGCTCATCAACAGCAACATCGCGGAACTCTTTATCATCAGGCAGGTTGCGCTCACCGACGAGTACTCCGACATCGGCGCACCCGCAGGCACCACCACGATCGATCCGAACACGGGCAACACCCAGAACACCGGCCAAGACGGCAGCAGCGATCGGCTTCTGGACCTGATCGATGAGCTGAGCGAGCCTGCATCGCCCGCGATCCGTGCACCGCGGGGCGTGGCGCTGAACTGGGATCAGCCCGAAGGCGATGCCCGTGAGCCTGAAGTTGGTCTGGTCGAGCCGGGCGACGACGGCGACGGCGAGCAGCTCAGCCCGTTTGACCGCACCTCGAGCCAGTGGATCTTTATTGATGGCAGGTGGGTCCAGATCAAGGACCGCTCAACGAATCTGGCAGCGGGCCTGCGTGAGCGGGCCGACGATGCGATGTCGATGGAAAACCTTGTCACGCAACGGATTATCTCGGTTCCGATCGAACGGCTGATGCAGGGCGATGCACGCCTCAACGTGGTCATCAGGCCCGGCGATATCATCCGTGTGCCCACACCCTCGGGCGGCACGGTCTACCTCAGCGGCCAGATCAACCGGCCCGGCGCGTTCGATATAGCTCCGGGGCTCACACTGACCCGCCTTGTTGACTCCGCTGGCGGGCTCGGCGGGCTGGCGATTCCTGAGCGTATGGACCTCGTGCGGATGATCGGCACGGACCGCCAAGCCACCATCCGGGTCAACTACCGGGCAATCGCTGAGCAACGACAGCCAGACATCTTCATCAAGGCCAACGACCGCGTGATCGTGGGCACCAACTTCTGGGCCTTCCCTCTTGCGGTTGCCCGCGGCGGGTTCCGAGCCTCGTACGGCTTTGGTTTCCTGCTTGACAGGAATTTTGGTGCCGACGTCTTCGGTGCTCCGCCCACCAACAGAAACTTCTAACCCACATCCGCTCATTCCAAGTGTGAGACACACCAACAACCCAGACAGAGAACTGAGTTCTGTCTGGGCTGTTCCTTGCGCACTTGGATGTCAACAATCACCAGCTATCGSCCCCCTCGCAACGGATCTGGGGGGCTTTGTTTGAACCGCGGCTCGGGCATGGTCGTATCACCGATCCCGCAGGGCATTTCGGGCACGGTGGATGAAGACTTGGCTTTTGGCCTGATCCTCGAACCATCGTGAGGAACCCCGCTCTGTGGGCCGATCAACGGCTAGGTAAACCGGGGCAAGTATGCCCCCGGTATTGGTGAGGGTGTACCCAAAGCACGGGTACGCCTTGGAGAGTCTGACGATGTCCAGAGCCGGTGCGCCACAACGATTGCTTTCAGACGAGAGCAACACGGGCGAGGTCGGTGCGTGGAACCAGACCCACAACCTGGTCTTMATCGGGTTGATTGCGATCTCGCTTGTTGGCTTATTTTACCGCTGGTTTTYGAAACAATCACAATTCAGTATGCATCAGATCGAGGATTGGGGGCACGCGTTCTTTGTGCCTTTGATCGCGGGGTATCTGGTGTGGCAGCGTCGCAAGGAGATCGCCAAGGCCACGCCGAGGATTTTCTGGCCCGGCATGCTCGCGATTTTCTCGGGCATCCTTGGGTATTTCACATTCTCGATCGGCCCGATCCCGGGCGTTCACATGGGGCAGGGGCTGTTTGTCATCCTGACCATGTGGGGCGTGTCGCTTGTGCTGCTGGGGCCGGCGGTCGTGCGTTGGCTGATGATGCCGGCGTTGTATCTGGTCTTTATGATTACGGTTTCAGAGGCTGTGATGCTCAAGATCACCTGGCCCCTGCAATTGCTAGCAAGCCAGGGCGCGTACATCATGCTCGGGCTGATCGGCATGGTCGTCGATTTCTCGGTGAGCGTTGATGGCAATGTGCTCACGGTCATCAACAGCGAGGGAGAAGTGTTCCCGCTCAATGTCGCAGAAGCGTGCAGCGGGATGCGGATGATCGTCGCGTTCATCGCGCTCGCCGGCGCGGTGGCGCTGCTCTCATCGAACGAATGGTGGAAGCGCATCACGCTGATGCTGCTGAGTATCCCGGTTGCGCTGCTGATGAACATCGTCCGGGTGGCGGTCCTTGGGCTTGCGACGCTGGGTGATGCGGACTTGGCGCAGGGCGAGGCCCACACGCTGATCGGCACGCTGCTGCTGGTGCCGGGGCTTGGGCTGTTCCTTGCGGTCGGCTGGGCGCTCGAGAAGATCGTCCCAACCGTGAAAGAAAAAAAGACAACAACCAAGCCCGCTCCGATGCGGCTTGACCTCAAACGCCCGGCGRCCGCGGTGCTCTTGGTGGTGCTCTTTGGCTCGGCTCTTGGGATGGGCTGGGCGATCAACTACTACAAACTTCACCTCGACAAGCTGCCGATCTACGCGCCGGGCAACCGCTCGGTCTCGACGATCCCAGCCGAGACCGATTCGTGGGTGCAGGTGGGCACGGACAAGATCCTGACTGCTGAGGTGCTCGATGAGTTGGGTACATCCAACTATCTTTCTCGCACATACCGCCAGAAAGAGCCGCCAGCGGGCGAGCAGCCGGCGTACATCGAGTTGCATCTGGCGTACTACACGGACCAGATCGACACGGTGCCTCATGTGCCGGAGCGATGCTTTACTGGCGGGGGCATGACGCTGGCTGGCTCAAGCCCGGAGATCGCGCTCAACATCGACCAGAACAGGTGGACCGTAGACGAGGACGCTTCGACGCCGATTGGCACGATCTACACGGACCGAACAAGCACGCGATGGTCTGACGGACGCGGCAAGCGGGTCCGGCTGCCGCTGGGCATCGAAGAAGCCCACCTCAAAACCAGCACATACCATACCCCCGGCRATCAAACGCTGTATGCCGGGTATTTCTTTGTCGCCAACGGTGGGATCGCCTCCAGCGCTGAGAAGGTGCGGCTCTTGGCGTTCAACCTCGAGAATGACTACGCGTTTTATCTAAAAGTACAATTTACGACCGCATCTGCAGACAGCCGGGAAGAGTTTGTGGCACTATCGTCTGACCTGCTCAGCGAGGTGCTCGCCGACGTGATGCTCTGTGTGCCCGATTGGGTCGAGGTGCAGGCTGGTCGGTATCCAGTTGAGAACGAATCAACCAGCGCAGGGGCCGGGGGCTAATCGCCTCCGATCTGAAAGGACCGAAGAACCATGTCCGGCCGTGTGAATGTCAAATTCGTCGTGATCTTGTCGGTGGTGTTGGCCGCGGTGGCTGGCGCCACGATTTATGGTGCCGCGACGATTATCATGAAGTCAGGCGAAGACCACGCCAACATCGCGCGCAAGGCCGAGGCCGAGGGTGACTGGGCGCTGGCGCAGACACACTGGGGCAACGCGGTCAACGAGGAACGCACCAACCTCGCGTGGCTCAACTCGTACCTCAACGCAATACAGCACAAGCCGACTTCGACCGTGCTCGAGTATGCGAATCAGTACGGCAAGTACCGAGCCGTGCTTGCCAGCATCGCCACCGTCATGAAGACGGACCAGGAATCGCACGAGCGGTACTTTGATGAGTACGCGCTCCATCTTGCTTCAGCCCCTCCCAACCGGGATTCGTACCAGTTCTTTATCGAAGATGTGAGCAGAGTCGAGAATTTGCTGTATTCTGAGATCCAGGCCAACCCTGACTACGAGCTTTGGAGTCACCTCCGCCGATACCGCGGTGAGGCAACGGCGATCATTTCGCAGATCGCAACAGACCTCGATGCCGACTTCTTGGATCTGGGTATCGAGGATTTGACCGCAGCGCTCAAGGTCCGCCCGGACGATACCAAGGTGCTCCGGTCGTTGTTTGCGATTTACAACGCCAAGGCCAACAAGGCTGCGCTTGGCGGCAGGCAGTCGCTCGTCGATGAGGCCCACGGGCTTGCATATTCAGCGGTGCAAAGCTTTCTTGCCAAGAACCCGGACAACCTTGAGGCAAAGTACATCTTGCTGCAAGCCGAGATCGCCGATGGGATGCGCGATGTCGAGAAGCTCCAGCTCTTTGGCCCTGATCTCACGCAGGCACGCAGGCGGGTGCTCGATCGGTACATCGATCGCGCGACCGAACTTGCCAACCTCACGCTTGATGCGGACCTGACGGGTGCGGATACGCGAACGCTCTCACAGATGACCTATGTGCTCGCGCTCATCACACCCGAAGAATCACAAGGCTGGCTCGAAACCATCTGGACGAGGGCATCTGAGCAAAATATAGAGGACAGAAGGCTCAGATTCGCGTACAGCATGTTCTTGTCGCGGCTTGGACAGTTTGAGAACGCGATCGATGTGGTCTCGGACATCGCCGAATTGCCAAATGTGCCGGTGACGACCGAGGGCCTTCTCCGGTACAGCGATCGGAACAACGCGCTCTACCGGATGACCGATGCGGCGATGGAGCGCTGGGTTCAACTTGCAAGCCAACCCGAGAACCAACCAGAATGGCTCGAAACAGTCAAAGAGTACCGAGCCCGGCTCTCGGCAGTAGTTGCTGACGATCACGCGATGATGCTGTACACCGATGCCCGGATTGCCAAAGCCGAGGGCAGACTGGCGGCAGCGGACAAACTCTTCCGCGAGTTCAACTCGGCCACGAACGACGGTAATGCTGCGGGTCTGAGGCTCGCAGCGGAGGTCGCCAGCGCCCTTGGGAACCCGGGACTCGAAAGGGATCTGCTCGAAAAGGCACGGTCTCTTGATCCGGGCGACATCAGGACACTGGCTCGCCTTGCCAGTGTGTACATCAACCTGCGCGACTACCCGCGCGCCGAGCGGCTTCTCTCGTCGGCGCACGACCGCAGGCCGGATATCGCAGCGATCGAGGAACAACTCAAGATCGTCCGGGCACTCTTGAATTCGGACAACACAACCGACCCTGTGCTCAAGATTCTCGCCGAGGCGCAGCTCGCCCAGGACGGTGGCTCGTCCAAGGTCGCCATCGAGTCGGTGCGTGAGGGGATCGCTGAGCATCCAGATGATGTCCGGCTGACGACGGCGCTTGCTCAGATGCTCGTTGACCAGAAGTCGTGGGAAGAAGCGCGACAGGTCATCGCGGGCGGGCTTGAGAAAGAGCCGGAGAATTCGAGGCTTTTGGCGCTTCGGAGTGTTGCCGACATTGCGGGCGATCTGGACAAAATCATCGGCGTGGTCTCGGAACAGGACATCCCCGAGATCGACAAACAGCTCAAGCTCTACCGCCTGCATACGCAGAACGAAGACGAAGAGTCGGCAGCCGCGGCGCTCGATGCCGCCGAGGCGATCGACCCGACGAATAAGCGTGTTGTGGTGTACCGCTTTGATGAGGCAATCCGAAAGCGCGATGCGGTGACGGCCCGCCGGATTTATGAGGCGAACAAGGACCGCGACATCGACGGCGCCAACGGGCTTGCGATCCGCGCCCGGGTCGAGCTCGCTGAGGGCGACAAAGAATCGGCAAGGCGAACACTCCAGAAAGCCGTCGAGCTTGGCAGTGTCAACGCGGTGACCCTCCGGTTGCTCGCCGATGTGCTGCTCSACTTTGGCGACACATTCAACGCGCTCGAGCGGTACCGTGAGGCCATCACGGTTCGCCCGACCGACCTTGACCTGCTCAAGGGGTACATCTCGATCCTGAGCCGGCTTGGACGAAACAGCGAAGCGCTCGACACCGCCCGCTCGGCGATCGGGATCGCTGAGCGCGATGAGCAGTTTCGAGAGATCTGGCTTGCGCTCKWGGSGCMGSTCRRYWRCAASMWAYKRRYSWMSGWRSSSCGRMTYKMSWYSKCSSWGMAMWMCMCGSRCSMKSYSCGTAACGCGGCGATACTGATCGGGCTGTCGCTCGACCTACGCCTGTTTGATGAGGCGCGTGAGCGTATCGATACCGCCCGCGCCAATGAAGACTCGCTCTTGCTGGCGTCGCTTGATGCRCGCTGGCACGCGGACAAGGGCGACATGGCGACAGCGTCGAGCGTGTTCTCCGACTTCATCGCATCCGATGCCAACGAYGTGAACGACCCCACCGCGTTCCTCGCGTTTGGGCGGTTCCTGATCGAACGGGGCGCGGTCAATCAAGGCCTGATCACGATCCGTCAGGCGGGGATGATCCAGGACCCGGCGAACCCTATCGCAGATGCGGTGCTCTCTGATGAGCTGTTTAAGATCGGGCAGTACGCCGAGGCCGTCCCGCTGCTGAAAAATCTGATAAAGACAGACTTTCAATCGGAGCTGGCCCGGAACAGGCTGATCGAGTGTTACACGCGTCTGGGCGAGGCCCAACTCGCCCAAGAAACGATCGATACGTTCTCGTCTGAGGATCAGGCGAAGCTGAACATGATGCTAATGCGTTCTGATGTGGCGCGTTTGCTCGAGGATGATCTCGAAGCCGAGCGATTGATCGACCAGGCCATCGCCGACTACCCCGATGACCCGTTGGCGTACATGAAGCGTGCCGCTCGGCTGATGTCAAACCGCGGAACACTATCCGACGCGATCGAGGATCTGACTCTAGCGATCGAGCTCGATCCGGNCAATGCCAATGCGTACCGGCTGCGCTCRCTTGTGTACAACGAGCTTGGCCGAACCGACGATGCGGCACGAGACATCGCGGCCTCGGCTGAGGCTATGCCCAACAACATCCAGTTTCGGCTTGGCGCGATCCAGCGGCTTCTCCAGATGGAGCGTATTGAGATGGCAGCCGACCTTGTCGATACGCACCTTCAGCGGAAACCCACGGACATCAACCTGATGATCTCGGCGGGTGATGCGTTTACTTCTGTCGGCCAGCACCGCACAGCACTCCCCTACTACGAAATGGCGTGGGACCAATCCAAGACCATGCCCGTTGGCAAGCGATTGGCGGCGTGTCTTCTTGAACAACCTCGGCCTGACATCCGCAGGGCCAGGCAGATCTCGCAAGATGCCGATCTGTCTGACACCGAAAACCCCGCGCTCTTTATTCTGCGGGCACGGATCGAGGCGGCATCAGACAACATCCCCGGCATCACGGCCAACCTCACACTCACCTACGAGTTGATCAAAGAGAACCCGACCAAGCTCTCGGCGTGGGCCAGAAACGCGATCACGCTGCTTGAATCTGAAGAGGCCGCGCTTGCGTACATGGCAAAGCTCGAGGGCGAGCGAGGGCTCTCGGCTTGGGCATCGCTTTTCTACGCACAGATCATGCTCGGAGTTGAGGGACGCGAAACAGAAGCGGCCCGCAAAATCTCGGCGCTGATTAGCTCWTCCTCSRACCARGCGGTTGTCCACGCGGCTCTGAARATCCGMTCMATGACCCGCTACSGCSAAGASGACTACACCGGSGCGGTGGATGACATGAAGCGGGGKCTGGAGATGATCCCCAATGATCCCGAGCTGCTCAACAACCTCGCGTACACGCTGGCGCTCCACCTGAACCAGGCGGATGAAGCTGTAATCCATGCAAAGCGTGCGATCGAAATCAACCCGAATATGCGTGCAGCGTACGACACTCTCGGACTTGCCTACCTCAAGGGCGAGAAGATCCAAGAGTCGCTCACTGCTCTGGAACAGGCGCTCAGCATGGCACGAACCGATGCCGATAGAGCACCGGTGCTTGTTCATCTTGCGATGGCGCGGTTTGCGTCCGGTAACACGGGCGGTGCGCAAGAGGCGGCCCAAGAGGCCAGGGGCATCAT
This sequence comes from Phycisphaera sp., assembly GCA_002732755.1. GTDB lineage: Bacteria > Planctomycetota > Phycisphaerae > Phycisphaerales > UBA1924. Next base: position 2,597 of record NVSP01000033.1, on the reverse strand, counting down.
GTTGGGTGATATGGAATCATTTGATGATGAGATTCAAGAACAGTTGGAACAGATCCTCGATACGATCCGGAATCAATAAGTAGATGCAGGCATTTGAGTCTTTGAGAAAGCAGATATGAGTACCGCAGCACACACACCCAGACCCATCGTTCCCCAGTCGCCCCGCGCGCACGCTCCGGCGTCTGGCGGTGCAAAGCCCGTGCAAACGATTGACCCGGTCAAGCTGCTCAAGAAGTACTTCTGGCTGCTGATGATCGCGGGCGTTGTCGGCGTTGCGGTCGGCGTTGGCTCGTACCTGACGCTGCGTAAGTTCCTGCCTAGGTACGACTCGGTCGTGACATTCAAGGTCTTGGCGCCGCAGACCAGCTCGATGGAACTCGCTACGGGCAAGGACACGCAGGAGAAGCCGCTTGAGCGGTTCATGGCTACGCAGGCCCAGACCATGGTCTCTGACAAGGTGCTCAACAAGGCCCTTGGGTACTCGGGTTTCCAGGTCAACGCGCCGGACTGGATCGCCCAGTTTACGGATGCCAACGGCGCGATCGCAACGACCGATGCGGTCCGCGAGCTGCAAAAGACGGTATCAGCAAGGCCGCTGCCAAAGTCACAGTACATCATTCTGTCGGTCAGCTACTCCAAGGCCGTGGATGCGGCTTTCGTTGCGCAGAAAATCACGCAGGCGTACATGGCAGAACTCGCCAGCTCGACGGACAGCGCGCAGGACGACCTGCGTGAGTCGATGACCCAGGGCCTGACGGACCTCGCAGCGAGCATCGCCCTCAACGAGCGCGCCCGGGACCGGATCATCACCGAGAACCAGCTCGAATCGCTCGACTCGAGGATGAGTGAAGCCTTCGCGGCGATGGCGATCAACATCGAAACACTCAGTGCGGTCCAGAATCAGATCACATCGATCATCTCCCAGCAGGAAGAATACCAGCGGGTTCTCTCGAGCCCCAGCGGCATCGTCTATCCCGAGGACATCCGCGCAGGTGCCGAGGCTGACCCACTTGTGCGACAGACATTGGCAGCTATTCAATCGCTTCAGGCGAGCTACAGAGCGATGGAAAAGGAAGGGCTTGGCAGCAAGCATCCCGCGATGGTTACGACCATGGCCCGGACCGACGGGATGAAAGAAGAACTCGATGTCACGCGCAACACGATCATGTCCACAAACTTTACAGCCATGCTCGACACATTCCGCCGGGGTCTGCTCCAGATGCGGGCACAGGAAGCCCAGCTTCTTGACGACATCGATAAAGACAAAGCCCGGCTCAACGAGCTTGCCCAGCTTCAGCAAGAGATCAAGGTGCTCGAACGCAAGATCGAGAATTTCGGCGACCGTCGAGATGAGAAGCAAGCCGCCCTCGATGAGGTGATCGCGATCTCGGGCCTTGAAAGTTCAGACCGGGTTGAGCTCTATCAAGGTGCCAAGATCCCCGACAAGATGGCTTTTCCTGATCCCAAGATCATCATCCCCGCTGGCTTTGTGCTGTTTGTCGGCTTGGTAGGCGGGCTGATCGTGCTCCGCGAGATGCTTGACCAGCGGATTAAGGGGCCGGCGGATGTTGCGATGATCCCGCGGACGCCGGTCTTAGGCATTGTCCCGATCGCAAGCGAAGACCCGTCGCGCCCCGAGCGCCCAGAGACGGCGTTCCACGACCGGCCCACGGGCATCATGGCAGAGAGCATCCGCCAACTCCGCGTGGGTGTGATTAAGAAGATGCAGCAAGCCGGGCATCGGTCGCTGCTCATTGTGCCTGCGACACCTCAGTCCGGCGCGACCACCATTGTCACCAACCTTTCAGAAGCGTGCGCACGGGCGGACCTGAAGACACTGGTGATCGACGCGAACCTTCGCCGACCCCGGATTCATGGCCTCTTTAACCTCGAAGCCAACCCGGGGCTTGTTGATGTCCTTGCGGGTGTTGCGACGATCGAAGATGCGGTGTGCAGCACAGACAACCCGAACCTTGATGTCCTGACCGTCGGCTCGGGCGAGCACCGGATGTTCGAGCGGATCGTGACTGACCCGATGGGTGAGCTGTTGACCAAACTCGAGGCGCGGTACGACATCGTGCTCATCGACACGGCTCCGGCGATCGTCGCTGGTGATGCGGTCGGGCTTGCCCAGCGCTGCGGCGCGACAATCCTTGTGGCCCGAGCCATGACCGAAAAACGCGGCACGATCGCAAGGCTCAAGAACGAGCTGACAGACACACGGGCCGAGTTCCTTGGGGTTCTGATCAACGCGGTTCGGCCCTCGGCTGGTGGATACCTCCGCAAGAACTACAAAACGGCCCATGCGTACCAGCAGCGTGGTCGAAAGTCAGCCGAGGCCTAAGCCGGAGCCAACAATACGCTGTGACGACACCTAGCCAGCCCAACCCGGTGCCCATGCGCACGCTCATCACGGGCGGCTCTGGGTTTATTGGTTCGCACCTGACGCAGAGGCTGCTGGCCGCTGGTCGCGAAGTTGTTGTGGTTGACAATCTCTCGACGGGTCGGCGGAGCAACCTGCCCGATTCGCACGAGAAGCTGACATTCATCGAAGCGGACCTTGCGGATGTGGTAGCTGAGCTTGGCCAAGACGGCGA
>NVSP01000032.1 GCA_002732755.1 Phycisphaera sp. | reverse complement strand
GAAAAGCTGAAAATAAATTTGGGATTCCCATAAGTAAAGCGAGAGAAATCTATGCAAGGGCAGCAAAGCTTTCCAATATAAAAATACAAGGAGTTGACGTTCATATTGGTTCACAATTAACAGATTTAGAACCTTTCAAAAAAACATTTGAAAGAATAAAATTACTGGTATCAGAACTAGATGATGATGGTATTAAAATTGACGTTATTGATGTAGGTGGTGGACTAGGTGTCAATTATGAAAATAAAAAAGATATAAGTCATGGTATAGAAGATTATTGTAAAATGCTTGTGGAAATATTCTCAACAAGTCATTGTAAAATATTACTTGAGCCGGGACGTTCTATAGAACTACAAAACGGCCCATGCGTACCAGCAGCGTGGTCGAAAGTCAGCCGAGGCCTAAGCCGGAGCCAACAATACGCTGTGACSACACCWAGCCAGCCCAACCCGGTGCCCATGCGCACGCTCATCACGGGCGGCTCTGGGTTTATTGGTTCGCACCTGACGCAGARKCTKYTGGCYGCTGGKCGCRRMGTKGTKGTKGTTGACAATCTCTCGACGGGKCGGCGGAGCAACCTGCCCGATTCGCACGAGAAGCTGACATTCATCGAAGCGGACCTTGCGGATGTGGTAGCTGAGCTTGGCCAAGACGGCGAGCTTGGCGCGTTCGATGAGATCTACCACCTCGCGGCAGCCGTCGGTGTGAAGCTCGTCATGGAGCGACCCGCTGAGGCGATCGAGACCAATGTTTCGCTGACCGCGGATCTGTTGACCGCGGCGATGGAGTCGGGGCCGGGCGGCAAGGCGAGCACGATCCTGATCGCATCAAGCTCTGAGGTTTACGGCAAAGGCGCTCAAGATGTCTTCAGTGAAGAGGACGATGTGGTCTATGGCCCAACCACCGTGACCCGCTGGTCGTACGCGGCCAGCAAGGCGCTCGATGAGCACCTCGCGCTGGCGCACCACCGGCAATCGGGCCTGCCCGCGGTCATCGTTCGGTTCTTCAACACCGTCGGACCACGACAAGTCGGGACCTACGGCATGGTCTTGCCCCGGTTTGTCGAGGCGGCGCTTGCGGGCGAGGCGATTACGGTCTTTGGTGATGGCACGCAATCGCGGTGCTTCTGCGATGTGCGCGRTGTTGTTGCGGTGCTGCCCGAGTTGATGGCGCGCACCGAATGCCGAGGGCGAGTGTTTAATGTCGGGTCGGATGCGCCGATTACGATCAACGAGCTTGCTGAGGCGGTGATCAAGACGACGGGATCGAAGTCGGGTATCGAGCATGTGCCGTATTCCTCGGCGTACCCGGTTGGGTTTGAAGACTTGCGTCGGCGGCGTCCTGATCTGACCCGGCTGCGCGCTGCGGTTGGGTTTGAGGCGCGGGTGCCACTTGAGAAGACGATCGCGGATTTGGTTGAGACCATCCAAGCCGAGCGGGTGGTGTAGTGCGGAACATGCTGCAAGATTCCGACATTATGTCCGGGCTGCTCCCGGATTTGGCCTCGCCAGATGCAGAGGCTGTGGTCCAAGAGATAACGCGGACGAGCATCTTTCAGGGTTATGTTGGCGTATTCATCGTCGCGTTTGTGGTGACGCTCTTTGCGACACCGATCATGCGTCGGCTCGCGGTTGCCAACAAAATCGTGGACATGCCGACGGACCCGCGCAAGGTACACAAGCAGCCGACGGCGTACCTCGGCGGGGTGGCTGTGTATCTGGGGCTGATGGCGGCGATGGTCTTTGCGATCGTTGCGACACAGATCCCGGGCATGATCGACTACCACGAGACCGAGCACAACCTGCGCATCAGCTCGCACATAATGCCTTTCTCGATCATGATCGGGATGACGGTCATCATGCTCGTCGGGCTCTTTGACGACATCATCGGGATCAGCCCGAGGCTCAAAATTTCGGGCCAGCTCTTCGCGGCGGCGGCGCTGGCGCTCGATTCGGTCGGCATCCAGGTCGCGGCGGGTCTGATCTTTCCTGCTGCCAAGGCGCTGGGGATCGACCCGATCATTATCAGCGGGCAAGAGACGATCGGGTTTGCGGTCTTTGGGTATGGGTTCGATATTATTTACTGGACCGGGGCTGCGGTGATCGCGGTCTTTGTGCTGGGCGGGTGCAACGCGGCGAACCTGATCGACGGCCTCGACGGGCTGCTCTCGGGCACGACGGCGATCGCAGCGGCGGGGATTCTGATCATTGCCCTCACGCTCGCGCTCATCGACGATGGCGCGCGGGACACGCAGCGGATTATCCTGGCGCTTGCGATTCTGGGCGTGTGTGTCGGGTTCTTGCCTCACAACTTCAACCCCGCCAATATTTTCCTCGGTGATTCGGGTTCGCTGCTGCTTGGCTACAGCATGGTCGTTCTGATTTTGATGCTGGGCGACACGGGCAAGACGCACCTTGTTGTTGCGGGGCTGGTGATCTACGCGATCCCGATTATCGATACAGCGCTTGCGATCATCCGCCGAAAGATGGCGGGCAAGAAGATGAGCGATGCCGACTCGAACCATCTGCACCACATGCTCAAGCGGTCGCTCGGCGTCAAGGGAGCGGTCTTTACGCTCTACGGCATCGGGTCGGCGTTTGCGCTCCTGGGCATCGCGGCAAGCTTTGGTCGGGCAAGGTTGGTGTACGCACTGATTCTCGTGCTGGCGAGCTTTATCGGTGTGACGGCGATCAAGATCGCACGCCGAGGCATTATCGAGGCTGAGGTCGCGGGCAAGATCAACGGCACAACTACAACCGACAGCCCGGCCAAGCCTTCGGGTGACACCAAAGGCGGTAAGTCCGCTGCTGCCAAGTAGATTCGAGCCTCTATACTCGATCTATGACCGGCGACACCACATCCAAGAAGAACCAGCCCCGCGTCATCGCGTTGATGAATCAAAAAGGCGGAGTCGGGAAGACMACGACMACCGTMAACYTSGCSGCSGCKCWYGCSMARCKSGGCAYMCSCACGCTSGTSRTYGAYCTCGATCCGCASGSGYMSRYGACSMKKYACYTCGGKSWTGATCCSGRTKCRCTKGAGMMYWSKWKCTWCGATSTSTTSCTSSAMCMSGRMRMYGWGMYGMRMGGSMYGMYYMRSCAGMYGCKGSAKAATCTCTGGGTCCTGCCCGCTGAAACTGATCTTGCAGCGGTCGAGAACGAGCTTCAGGATGCACCCGATCGGAACCAACGGCTGGCCAAAGCGATCAACTCGGTGCGCGACAGGTTTGACGCGGTGCTCCTAGATTGCCCGCCGGCGCTTGGGCTTTTGACGCTCAATGCGCTCGCGGCTGCCGACGAGGTTTTGATCCCAATGCAGGCGCACTTTCTGGCGCTGCAGGGCGTGAGCAAGCTGCTCGAAACGGTGACGCTCGTGCGCCAATCGCTCAACAGCGACCTGCGTGTGCTGGGTGTTGTGCTGTGCATGCACGAGAACCAAACGACGCTGGCGCAGGAAGTTGTTGCGGATCTTGAAGATTTCTTTGCAGCAGCAGCGGGCACTAAGGTTGCATGGGCGGGGGCGAGCGTGCTGACGCCGCCGATCCGTCGAAATATCAAACTCGCAGAGTGCCCAAGCTTTGGGCAAACGATCTTTGAGTACGCCCCCACTGCTGCGGGCGCCAAGGACTATACGAACCTTGCCAAGACTTTGCTGGGTGAAAGCGTTGATGTTCCTGTTTCAATAAAAACTGAATCAACACCCGAGCCTGCTCCAGTTCATGAGCCAGTCGCGCAGGTTGAGCATAAACCTGTTCAGCAGGAATCAACATTGAAGCCAACGAGTGATCAGAGTTCGCCCTACGGCAACCCCTACCCGGACTTTCGCGGGTGATCACGATCCCGTTTCCGAGATGGCTCCGCATCGCGGTGTTCGCGGGATTCGCGGTGCTGCTGTTTGCCGGGACACACTGGCCCCAGCTTCGGATCGAGGGGCCGTTTGAGAGGCCGGACCTTGTGATTCATCTTGTGGTCTTTGGCATGTGGGCGCTGCTGCTCTGCGTGTCGGGGATCTTTGGTGAACCCGGCCGGCTTGCGACCTCGGCGCGGTGCTTTGGCGTTGGGCTGGTCTACGCGGCCTTCGATGAATCGACACAGATGATCCCGGCGCTTGGGCGGTTTGCGGCGATGGACGACTACCTGTTCAATGTGATCGGGCTGATGCTCGGGACTGGGCTTTCGATGCTWGTGCGGACGAAACCACAACCGAAACCGTTGCGGTAGGCTCCATCGCGTGGCAGACGATACCAAGACCAACTCGATCGCCAAAGACACACGCACGGTCGCATCGATCACGCTGGTGTCGCGGGTCTTTGGGCTTGCTCGTGATCTTGTCACGGTCCGGCTCTTTGGTGACACGCTCATCGGGTCCGCGTTCGCGGCGGCGTTTGCGATCCCGAATCTTTTTCGCAGGATGCTCGGCGAAGGCGCACTCTCGGCGGCGTTTATTCCCCGCTACACAAGACTCATTGAGAGCGACAAAGACCTCGCCCAGCGGTACGCATCGCTGATTATCGCGGCCCTGGTGCTTGTCACCGGTGCGCTGCTCGTCGTGGGTGAAGCGATTGCGCTGACGCTGTGGTTCACATCGAGCGACCCGGCGCGGGAGTTGAGTTTTAGGCTGATTGCGATTTTGTTGCCGTTTATGCCTTTGGTGTGCGTGACGGCGATCCTTGGCGGGATGTTGCAGGTGCATGGCAGATTTCTGCYGATGGCGGCGGCCCCGATTATTCTTAATATATGCATTATCGCAGCTACAGCCGTCGCGATGATGACCGACCTCTCACCCGAACGGGCGGCGGTGTGGATCGGGTTCTCGACTCTGGTTGCGGGTGTGTTGCAGATGGTCTGGGCGCTCTTGGAGCTGCGCAAGCGCACGCGGTGGCGGCTGGATGTCGGGCCGGCGCGGGCTGAGGCGATGAAGACGCTCAGGAAGTTTGTGCCGGTGCTGATCGGCTTGGGCACGCTGCAACTCAACACGCTCGCCGACACGGTGATCGCGATGTGGCCGACATGGATCGGGCCGACGATGTTTGGGCGCGCGGTGCCGATGGATGAGGCGTCAAACGCGGTGCTTGGGTATACGCAGAGGCTCTATCAGTTCCCGCTTGGTGTCTTTGGGATCGCGGTGGCGACGGCTGCGTTTCCGGCGCTGGCGCGGGCGGCGTCTGACAAGAACAGGTTTACCGAAACGGTGGCGCACGGGCTTCGGCTCTCGCTCTTTATCGGTTTGCCGGCGACAGTTGGGCTGCTCTTGGTGCGCGAGGATCTGGTACGGGTGATGTTCTCGGGCGGCGGCGGGTTTAGTGAGCAAGGGCTGACGCGGTCGTCGGCGGTGCTGGCGGGATACGCGGCGGGCGTGTTCGCGTATTCACTAAACCATGTGCTGAGCCGATCGTTTTATGCGCTTGATGATACGAGCACGCCCRTGCGCATCGGGCTTGCGATGGTCGCGGTCAACATGGTGTGCAACCTGCTCTTGATCTGGTCGTTCCGCGAGGCTGGGCTTGCGTGGGCGACGGCGATCTCGGCGTTTGGGCAGACGATCTGTCTTGCATTTTTCCTGCGTAAACGGCTGACGGCTGGCGCAGCGTTTTTGCCGGGCGCAGCTAGGACCGCGTTGCTTGCGATGGTCATGGGCGCGGTTGTGTGGGGAACGCTCGCGGTCATGCCCGACGCCGGTTCGTGGGCGGGCCACGCGGCGCGGCTGGGGGCCGGGGTTGGGGCAGGAATCGCGGCGTACCTAGGGCTTGCTATTATTCTGAAATCACCTGAACTACGATGGCTCGTGAAGGGAACATGATGGCGAAGATTGATCTTGCGGGCAAACCCATCGCGATCACAGGCGCATCCAGCGGCATCGGTGCTGCGACGGCGTTGGCGTGCACAAGAGCGGGCATGCCCGTGGCGCTTGCGGCAAGACGCACCGACAAGCTCAAAGCCATCTGCAAAGCGATCACCGATGCGGGCGGCAAAGCCATCGCGGTTGAATGTGATGTCACCAAGCCAGAAGACTGCGAAAGACTGATCGACGAGACTGTCGAGGCATTTGGTTCGGTCTACAGCGTGTTTGCCAACGCGGGCTATGGCGCTAAGCATGATCTTTTGGATACACCAGAGGCCACGCTCCGCGAGATGTTCGAGACGAATTTCTTTGGGGCGATCAATACCATTCGGCCTGCTGCGGAACTCATGAAAGAACAACAATCAGGTCATATTCTGATCTGTACGAGTTGCCTGTCGGCGCTGCCCACGCCCGGCTACAGCATCTACTCTGCGACCAAATCAGCCCAGCATCACATCGGCAGGGCGCTGGGGGTCGAGCTTGCAGATAACGGAATCCATGTTACGACGATCCACCCGGTGCGCACGCGGACGGAGTTCTTCGACACGATGCGGGAGCGTCAGGGTGCTTCAGGGCGCGATGAGACGAAAGGTCAGCCGCCGGGGAAGGTGGCGCGCCGGGTTGTGCGGGTGCTCCAGAAACCACGGCCCGAGGTTTGGATGAGTGAGCCGACGCGGCGGATGATGCTTTGGGCGGCTCACTTGCCACGGGTCACGAACAGGTACATCTTTGGTCGGCACAAGAAGCCGATGTAGCGTGATTTATTTGGTGTATAAAGAGCACTGACCTGAAGACAGGTCAGTGGCACGGGTTGGCCTGCTCTACACCCGCGCGAGCAGGACGACGGCGTGGGCCTCGACCGCTCGGCCCTCGCCCACCGCATCGACCTGCTCGTGCGTTTTGCCTTTGATGTTCACCGCGGCTTGGTCTGTGCCAAGCAACTCGGCGATCTTGGCCCGCATCGCAGCCTTGATCGGCGAGAGCTTTGGGCGTTCGAGGATGATGGTCACATCGAGATTTGAGATGTTGTAGCCGGCGCTTCGCATCCGGTTGGCTGCTTCGATTAGGAATTGGTCCGAGGCCGCGTCTTTCCATGCTGGGTCTGAGTCTGGGAAAAGCTCACCGATGTCTGGCTCGCCGAGGGCGCCGAGGATGGCGTCGGTGATGGCGTGGAGGGCGGCGTCGCCGTCGGAATGGCTGATCGGGCCTCTGTCGTGTTCGAGCCTGATACCCCCGAGGATCAGCGGCCTGCCCGGGCCTGTGGGCGGGGTTGGTTCGAGTCTGTGGAGGTCGTAGCCGTGACCGATGCGGAATGTTGGGGCGGAATCCATGCCCAACTCTACCCCGGTTGGCTGGTGAGATGCCGGAAAGGTTGGGTGGGGCCGGTTCTGGGTGGACGACAGGGGCGGATGTCGTCGATAGACTGTGCGGGTCCCGCGCGAGGGACTGAATCTGTACCGGAGACACGACCGATGACCAGNCGCTCCCCTTTCCTGCTTGCTGCCTGCCTTGGCCTGATGTCGGCCCTGCTGACGGGCTGCCAATCCTCACAGGATGCCCACATCTATGAGAGCACGCCGATGCTCCCGATGACCGTCACGATCGTCGATTCGACGACGGGCGAATCGCTCTGGGCGCTGGATGTGCCGGTCAACAGCAGGCTCAAGATCCGGTTCTACGACGACCGCGAACCGGACGACGCGTCGGGCAATCGGACCGCGATGATGCGCTGGGATCTGACCAGCCCCGACAAGAGCACGGGCAAGCTGACCAACGAGGAAGCTGTCCCGCTGGCGCACTCACGCCGGATCGATGTGACGCTCCGCGACATACCGGAGTTTGCTACGAGCGGCGCGTTTGTCGCTCCGACCACGCCTTCGAATCCCCCGCCGACAGGCTCTGGGAACATGCTTCCCTCTGAGATGACCCCGATCCGTGAGAACAGAGATTCTCCGCCGGAGCTAGATCCGATCGAGATCCCATCGGGCGGCTGAATCGGCCCAAGGGCTGATACGCCAAGACGAACACATGAATCGGCAGCGCCTCTGATCGACGGGGGCGCTGCCGGTTTTTTGTATACAGCAGCGACGCCGCCGCAACTGGGGAGAAGCTCCCCCGTTGTTATGCGTGATGGGCCGCGCAGGTTGTCGGTTCTTGGGCTCGAATGGATATGAAGAACAATTTTCAATATTCTCGGAACACGCGCAGATGGGACGCGAATGTCTCTTCAGGCGTATTCACGCCTTGCAGGATTCTTGATAGATAATCAGAAGATCCATGTGTCAAAGGAGATCTATATGTTGTGTGCAGCAGTTGTTGTCGCGCTAGCCGGGAGTGCTCTGGGCGCTGAACCGACAGTCGAGCCGATCTCTAGGGGTGCCACTGTCTCTGCCACCTCGGCTACGCCAGTGACGGTTGATGCTCGTGGCCGGGTCATCAGTTGGGGCGAGACTGTCCAGCTTGGCGGAGCCGCCGAGCGGGGAGCGTGCAACGATGCGGTACCCGTATTTGATTCCTTCGGCGTCACGGATACCGATGGCGATGGATTCTTTTTCGATCCGGTATGCGGCGAGCAATGTGGTTTTGCGGGGCCGGGTTCAAGATACTTCAGTGGAATAGAACTGCAAGGTTTCGCGTTAGACATCAACACGGAACCATCACCAGGTCGTTTGCTTGAAACTCTCCTTGTGCCAGCTACGGTGTCACGCTGCCCTGATTCACAGGCAACCGAAATGTTTATTCTTTGCACACTCTATGACGACATAGACACAACCGGCACAGGATTCGACACCGACGGCGATACGGTTGCGGACACGCCGTTCCCGCCAGATGATCTCGATGGCAACGGCATCCCGGATGCGTTCTTAGGCGGCGTGCTGCTAACGTTTTCCCCAGTACCATCAACTGGTGGAGGTTACGGGGTATTCTCTGCAACAGGTTTGGACTCACTCGGAATCGATCTCCCCGCCGACGGTACCGGCGGAGTACTGATTGAGTTTGTGAGTGGTTTTGTAGATCTTGATGGGGACACAATTCCAGAAACCCCTGAGCCGTTCGAGATGGCATCACCGCTCTTCTGGGGGCCGAACAACACGGTCCCTAACTGCCCGTTCACCGGTTCGCCGAGTTCAAGCTCGGGGACGTGGTGGACGCTCGGCTACGACGTGTGCAACGACGAKCCCGGTTTTTCACCCGACCCGTACACCTTTGTCTACGACGATTCGTTCTTCGGGGCTGTTTCATGCCCAGAGACATTCATGCCCGCGATCACCATCTTCGGCTCGTGYCCGGCTGAYCGGCTCTGCGCCGATCAGAACTCCGATGGCATGATCGCGTTCAACGACTTCACCGCGTGGATCGCAAACTTCAACTCCAACGATCTCCGCGCCGATGTGAACCAAGACAGCCTGATCACACCCACCGATTTCACCGCGTGGGTCTCTGCGTTTAGCCAGGGCGCCAACGGCCCGATCTGTTATCCGTAAACGCCTCACGCTCGGACGAGGCGAGTCCCCATCTTTGATGCATAGTGGCGCATCGCGTCGCGTGTATCGACAACCAGTTTCGCGTGCTCGGCGAGCATTTYRWWRWSSAMMSYMSWSTSMWTYSTSKWKRTWWMWRYCKYSWYRWWKSWYGSSWRKRTKSYTRRWSKYAWCTCGACACTCTGTAGCCCGAGGTCGTAGCGGCGCATCTTCCAGGTGGCCTTGATGTACGGGTCGCTGTAGTCAACGCGGGCGCCCTCGGCCCGCAACAACTCGATGATCTCGAAGCTCGGGCTCTCGCGGACATCATCGATGTCTGGTTTGTACGCGAGGCCGAGCACGAGTACCCGAACCCTCTTCGCCGCCAGACCGCGCTCTTTGAGCGCACTGGCGGTTTTTTTGACGACATACGCGGGCATATCGTGGTTCACCTCGCCGGCAAGCTCGATGAACCGCGCCTCGTGACCGATCTCTTTGGCTCGCCAGCTCAGATAGAACGGATCGATCGGGATGCAGTGTCCGCCAAGGCCCGGCCCGGGATAGAACGCCTGAAACCCAAAGGGCTTGGTCGCTGCAGCACGGACCACCTCGAACATGTCGATGTCCATGTCGGCGAGGATGATTTTCATTTCATTGACCATCGCAATATTGACGGCGCGGTACACATTTTCGAGGATCTTGGCGGCCTCGGCGACCTCCGCCGACGAAACCGGCACGACCTCTTTGATGCCGATGCGGTAGAGCTTTGCAGCAAGCTCGGTCGAACGCTCATCGAGCCCGCCGACGAGCTTAGGAATTGTTGTGGTCTCGTGGCTCTTGCGGCCCGGGTCTTCACGCTCCGGGCTAAACGCCACGAGAAAATCTTCACCAAGCGCTAGAGATCGATTTGCTTCTTTGGCGCCGTCAAGGATCGCATCGAGAAACTCGCGGCGGGTGGTGCCTGGATAGGTTGTCGATTCGAGCACGAGGAGTTGGCCGGGACGGAGTGTTCTGCCTATGGCTTTGCCGGTATCGACGACATAGGACAGATCCGGGATACGCCCCTCCCGCAGGGGCGTCGGGACACAGACGAGCACCGCATCGGCCTCGCCAAGCCTTGCAAAGTCGGAGGTGACAACGAAACGATCGCTTTTGGCAAGGTCGACGACCATGCTTTCGCCGAGGTGGGCAAGGTAGCTTGTGCCATCGGTCAGCGCGGTAATCTTTGCGGGGTCTACATCGAAACCGATCACGCGCGCACCACCCGCGTGCATCGCCGACGCGAGCGGGAGGCCGACATAACCAAGACCGATCACGCCGACAACAACATCTCGCGAGTCGATTCGTGCTTCAAGTTTTTGGAGTGCATCGTTCACGGGTTGATCCTAGTTCGCAGCCGCCTCGAACGCCTTGACAAGCCGGTCGGCATTGATCCCAAGAGAAAATTCTTCGATGACCCGTTGCCTGCCACCCTGCCCAAGCTTTGTCCGCTCAGTTGGATCGTTGAGGAGTTGTTCAAGAACATCGGCGAGCGTTTGCGCATCACCGCCGGGCACGAGTTTGCCGCTGACTGAATCTTCAATAAGTTCACGGATGGCGGGAAGATCTCCAGAGACAGTCGCCACGCCGCACGCCATTGATTCCATGAGCGCCACCGGGATGCCGTCGCGGTCGCCCGAGCTGTCGTCCCGGCATGGCAAGCAGAATATCGCTGCACTCTGTACGAGCGTTCGCACCTTRTCGTTCGGCATCGAACCCAAAAGCGTGACGCAATCTTGAAGCCCAAGTTCATCGATCATGGAATGTAACGCGTCCATCATWGGGCCATCGCCGCCGATCTGGCAAGTGAAATCGCAACCTCGCTGTTTGAGCAAACCGCACGCCTCGATAAGCGTGTCGATGCCTTTTTTCTCGACGAGTCTTGCGACACAGACGATGGTGATTTGAGACTGTGTACAGGGTGTGAATTCATCGGTGTCTACGCCGCAGCGGATCACGGGTCGAGTGGATTCGCTGGCGGTGTGTATGTCGGCGTACCACTGCCGGTGCCATTGGCTGATACACGATACAAACTTTGCCCGCCTGAGTTTTTGCGTGAGCAGTGTTCTGTTCTGAAACAAATCGTTTGCGTGTCCAGTGAAACTAAAGCCGATGCCCAGTTGCTTGGCGGCGTACATCGCGATCGTGGTTGGGACATGGGCAAAGTGCGCGTGGATGTGGCGGATACCTAAAGAGCGGATACGCCGAGCGAGCGAGATGCCGGCGAGGCACTGGATATAGACCTTGGGCCGGTTGATAAGCGAGATGTCGCCCGCGCTGATCGTGTCTATTTTTCCGCAGCAAACGGTAGTAAATGTGCGAATCGGGTGCGTCACAAGCTCGGCGAGGACATGCCAAAATATGCCGAGCAAGCCGGGCGCATAGGCGATGACTGCCTCGCGTTGGAGTTGYTTGATGTCTTCGTTGTAAAATTCCTCGAAACTTTTATGAACACTTGCAACGCGGACTTCCATGCCTCGTTTGCGCAGCGCGAGCACCTCGCGGTAGACGAATGTTTCAGAGAGCTTTGGAAGCTGCCCCGCGATATAGAGAACTGGTCCTGGCTTAGCCATCGGCATCGCCCTTGTACTCAATAATCTTCGTGCGTCTGCCGCGGATGCGGTTGAACACAAAAGTAACGATCCCGATGAGCATCGCGAGTTGGGAAATAAGTGTAAAGGTTGCGACGGCGCGCGCATCGTCTCGGCTCTTGCCCTGCATTCGTGCGCGCATAGACATGCGGTATCGCTGGAGTAAGTAAATTATAATGAGTGCCGCGATGCTGATGCCGTATGTCCAGAACGCAGCGGCTGTTGCAATAAAGGGGAGCACACCGGCCCACAGGATCGGGCGGATGACGCGGCGAATGTTGAATCGTTCGGGCGATCTGCCATGCATCCACGCGCCCTCTGCCGCGGCGTGCCCGGCGCGGACAGCGCGCTTCCACCATTGGTCGAACGAATCCATTGCCGCGTCGTGCAGCGTCATCTCTGCATCCAAGCGTCGGATGCGCCAGCCGGATTTGCGGAGCCGAAAGCAGAGTTCGGGTTCCTCGCCGGCGATCACTGACGGGTCGTAGCCTCCCGCTTCTTGCAATGCGATGACGCGGAAGAGCACATCTCCGCCGCAGCTTTTGGTGTTTCCGACGGGCGTGTCCCATTCTATGTCGGTCAGTTTGTTGTACACGGAGGCGTTTGGGAATCGCTCTCGGCGCCTGCCGCAGACGGCCGCGAGGCGGTCATCTGCATCGAGCGATGTTTTTGCTTTTTCAATCCAATCGGACCGAAGTTCACAGTCGCCGTCAACGAACTGGACATACTCAACTTCATCACTGAGTTCGAGAAGCCTTGCAAACCCTTCATTTCTTGCACGCGCAGCTGTGAACGGCTTTGACAGATCGAGTTCGACAACCTCAACCCCAAGCGATTGTGCGAGACCTCTGCTGCCGTCGGTTGAACCCGAATCGACATACACCACGCGGTCAGCGGCCCCGACAAGCGAGCGCAGGCACACGCCTAGGCGTTCGCCCTCGTTGCGGCCGATCGCGATGGCGCCGATTTTGCAACTCACACGCGCTCCTGTGTTCTGACAAATGTCATCGGCGTGCTCTCGGTGAGCGACTTGAAGTTGGCGCAGGTGATGCTGTGCCCAAGCAACGAGCCGAGTTGTTGCAGGTCATCATCGTACAGCATTTCGAGTTGTTGTCGCACATTTTCGGAGAGCTCGGGTTTGCTGTTCATCTGCCAGAACCCCTTGGCCCAGTCGCGTAGACCCTGTGGCACGAGACCTTGGCGGAGTTGCTTGAGTCCTGGTGCATTGAGTATCGCGTCACGAAGCGTACTCTTTTTGAGCCGTTGTGACGACACATTCTGATCGCCCGCATCCGCCCACACCGGCGCGCCCTTGTACCCAAGAAAGGTACACACCCGTTCGAGTTCTTGCTGTGGATGCGTGCGCAAGCGTTCGTTGAATACGGGCAGGATCTTGTCGGGCCCGAACGCTTCGAGCCACGGCGAGAGCTGCATGGCGTACCTGCCGTAGTCGATCATCCACGGGTTCTTACCGATCTCTTCTTCGATCGAACCGATGACGATGCACTGGCTCCATTCGTGGATGTACTGCGAGACAAGCCGATCGATCGGGTGGCGCATGACGTAGATGAGCTTTACATCATCGAGGACACTCGTGAATCGTTGAATTGTTTCTGGATACATAGGCAATTTCGTGTAGTGCGTGCTCGCCTCACCTACGAGATCACCTGCTGCTGCGTTGTCAAAGAGCGATGTGTACCACTGGACACCCTTTGCGAAGATGTCATCATCGCTGAAAAAATTGGGTTCTTTTGGGTCAGATATGTAGATGCCATCCTGCGCTGCGAGCTGTGTTGCGAGCGTGGTCGTGGCGCACTTCATCGCGCCGATGACCACAAAGTTTGGGAGCGTCACGACGCACCGCCCGGCCGCCATCGGCGCATCGGCGTTCGGAACGCTGTCCAGTTGTCGCGCAGTGCGCGCTTTGGTGTGCCGATGCGCCGGCCTTGGAATACTCTGCGCACGAATGCGATACACCAGCCGATGGTCCACGCGGCGTTTGCAGCGAACAGGCCGAGCCTGCCGCCGAAGTTTGCGTAGTAGCGTGAGCGCGAGGCGTAGAAGTATTTGGGCAGGCGTTTACGGGCGGCGGCTGCGCTTTTGACAGGCGCCGACCCGCCCCGCAGGTGGACAACCTGCGCCGAGGGCCAGTACATCACCTTGAAGCCGGCCCGTCGTGCTTTTCTGCAATAGTCTGCATCCTCGAAATACATGAAGTATCCTTCATCCATCGGGCCGATCTTTTCGACGACCGTCTTACGGACAAAGACGCACGCGAAGCTCACCCAATCGGCGCGGGTCGGCTCGTCGAACACGCCCATCGAGACATCGCGGTCGGCGAACATCCTGGTCACCGGGCCGCTCTGGGCGCTGGCGATGAGTTCGCTCCAGACAGACTTGTCGCGGAAGCAGCTGTTCTGCGCTTTGCCGTCTGGCCATTGGAGCCTTGGGCCAAAAATCCCCACCGAGGGCTCGGCGTGTGCTGCGCGGAATAGTTCATCGATCGCGCCTTCTTGCACGAGTGTGTCGCTGTTGAGGAGCAGGTAAAACTCGGCATCGACGGCGTTCATCCCGACATTGTTGCCGGCGCTAAAGCCGTCGTTGGATTCGCTGCGCACGAGCCTTGCCCAGCCAGCCCACTTCTTCTCTTTGATCGCTAGTYCGATCTGGCTGTCGGAGCCATCGCCCGAGCAGTTGTCGACAACAACGCAAACATCCAATTCGTGGTCGAGTTCGCTTTCGAGTGTGGCAAGACAGTCCATCACGAGCGCCGGTGTTTTGTAGTTCAAAACAACAACCGCGAGTCGTTTGGGTGTGATGTGTTTCTGATCGCTCAAGTTCTGGCTCATCCCGTCTTATGCGCGTTGCATTGTTCTTGCGTGAAAGTTCGGCGTGCGCCTGTTGCGGTTGCTTGCTTTCTTGCGTGACCTTGAAACCGCGAGCAGCCCCGAGAGACCGCCAGCCGCCATGACATACATTGGGTTGAGCATCGCGTTTGGCAGGTTGTCGGTTGCGTACATACAGAGCACGACCGCTAAGCCGCTGGCCGCCGCGAGTTCGGGTGTACACAAAGCTCGCGCGTTGAATCGCAACGCGAGCACAAACACGGGTAAAAGCAGCGTCAGGAACATGGCGGTGAACCCGATGATCCCCGATTGCCCGAGCGTGATAATCCAGTAACCGTCGGTGACGGTCATGTCGTTTCCGTCGGCATCGTAGACGCGGTTTCGGCTCCAGCCACCCCACCCGAGCAGCGGGCGTTGGAGCGCCTTCTCGACGAGGAGGTGTTCGTWCTTGAACCGGTACTCTACTGAGCCGGCGCGGTCTTCTGAGATCTGCGACAGCACATTGAGGATCGGCTCGTCCATCACAAAGCCGGTGACCGATTCGCTCATGCGCAAGCCACCAAACGCAAATGGGATAATCGCAAAGAGCACGAGCGGAACGCGCGTCTTCAAGTGTTTGAGCGCCCAGAGCACCACCAAGCCGAACGCCAGCAGCAGCATCCCGTTGAGCGCCCGGCAGAGTACCGCGATCATGACGAGACCGAACGCCACGGGCCAGAACACAACCGCCGGACCGAGGGCATCGATCATGCGTTTGCCTTTGCCGTCTTTGCGCAACACGGCTTCTTTGCCTCGCATTCCCGGGGGCATAAGCGGGAGTTTTTCGATTGTCCTTGTGCGCCAGAACCACATGGCCAGGAGCGCCGTGATCGCCATGAAGACGCCGAGCATTAGGCCGTGGCGGAGGAAGACGAGCGGTCGGTATCCGCCGAGCCTGCGAAGCGCGGTGCCGCCGTGGTCGTAGGTGACATAGCCGTAGGTGCGTTTGTGAATCTGCGGGCTGAACCGGATTTCCCAGAGGATGAACGGGATGTAAGCAATCGCAGCGACGATGAGCACCATTGCAAGGTGCCGTAGCGCCTGGGCGTTGGTGACATAGGCGCGACCGATGAGGTAGGGGATGCCCCACTGCCAGAGTTGGCTGAGGATCGAAGCGCTGCCGTCGTACGCGCCGAGGCCGTTTGAGATTGATGTGAAGAACGGCGAGATACACCAAACGACGACTGGCAGATCGAGCCACGATGGGCGCAGCCTGAGCAGTACCTTTGGATCGAACACAACCATGCACGCGAGCACGCTGAGCGTGACCGCCGAGTCGCGTGTAATGTCGATCGGACCAATAAGCGAGTACTTGACCGCCCAAGGGAGAAAGAGCCAGCCGAAGATAAGCCCGCTGAACGCGGCGGTGCGCTTTGGCAAAAAGATAAAGAGCGCGGGGACCAYCGCGTAAAACCAGCCGAGCATCGCGATTTTGACCAGCGGTGTCATGACGGTTCTGAAGGCTCCGAATCTGGGTTATGGATCGTAGTCGGCCCGATTCTCGGACCCATCGCGCACAAGGCGTCCCTGCTTGTTCAGTCGGCCAGTGCGGGCAGGACCATAAGAAATGTATTTGGCCTGATCAGCAAGACGCTGGGTGTCGGTTGCAAAAGCGATGAATTTCAGTGCTTCTTCTTTGTTTGGTGCACCTTTGGGAATGACGAAAAGGTCCAAATCAAGAATTTGGCCATCCCAGACGATTTCAAATGCTTTGCCTTCGCCAGCAACCGCATTGAAAATACGACCGTTATAAGCAGTAGTCATGGAAACTTCGCCATCAGCCAGAAGCTGTGGAGGCTGAGCACCAGCTTCCCACCAAACAACGTCACCTTTGATGGTGTCGAGTTTTTTGAATGCGCGATCAACACCTTCTGGAGTAGCAAGCACACCATAAACGTCTTTCGCAAGAACGCCATCAGCGATCAAAGCAAACTCAAGGTTCACTTTTGCGCCTTTACGCAGGCCACGTTTGCCTGGAAATTTGGCTACGTTAAAGAAGTCAGCCATGGTTGTTGGGCCAGCATCCGGGAATTTTCCCTTGTCATAGGCTGCTTCATATGCATCTCGCTTCCTCTTTGGCTAGGCTTTTT
>NVSP01000031.1 GCA_002732755.1 Phycisphaera sp. | reverse complement strand
TTGCCTCCTTGTGGTCCCGCAAGACCCGGAGGCAAGTGTGGCATGCGCAGACACTTAGCGCAAGTCAGACACGAGATCGCGCGAAATCGTCCGTGGCACCCAGCATTTGCATTTGACAAACCCACACGCACTGACCTGAGGACAGGTCAGTGGCACGATGATCCGCTTCTATCCAGAAATTGCAACGATACACGCCGAKKTASKKKGWCCSWRWYTNKYMGCARCCSGCGTTGAAGTTTGCGATCCACGCSGTGAAGTCKGTTGGYGTRCAMGMGCCRTCGCCGTTYTGGTCRCAMYCRGGRAGGTTGTTGTTGAAGGCGTTGATCCATGCGGTGAAGTCTGTTGGCGTGACCATGCCGTCACCGTTGACATCGGCTAGGCAGTCGGGGGTCTCGACTTGCAACTCGAACGCGCCCATGTCGACGAGGGCGCCTGAGCCGATGCCCGTGTCGGCGGTGTCTGGGTCGTCCATGAACCGCAGGCCGCCGGCGAAGTCGGTGGTGATGCTGGCGGGGACGGCGCCATTTGCACCGGCGTCGATGACGGGTGACATTGGTGCGGGGCTGTAGTCACCGGCGCCCGGGTCAATGAACAGCGGCGGCGTGGTGATGATGGTGAGGCCTCCGATGACTGGTCCGATGGTCATGGTGTTGACATTGACGACATTGTTGTATGAGGCGTCGATGATGCCTGAGTCTGTTGAGACGAAGGCAAACTTGGCGCCGGGGCCGGTGAATGTCATGATGTTGTTATTTATTATTGCTGAGAAACCTGACGAGTCGAACCCGATGGTGACGAGTCCCTCGCCGGTGCCGGGTGTGCCTGGGCTTCCAGTTGTTCCGCCGGGTCCGGTCGTTCCTGTTGCTCCGGTTGAGCCTGTGCTGCCACCGATGCCTGCTCCGCCGCCCGCGCCGCCGGATCCGCCGTTGCCACCGGCACCCGCGCTGCCGGCTGCGCCTCCGGTGCGTGCGGTTGCGTTGATGATGGTGTTGTTGGCGATCTTGGGACTGGTGCCTGGGTTTGAGATACGGAAGACTTCGAGCTCGCCGGTCGGTCCGCCGCGACCGCCGACGCCGCCGCGGCCTCCGGTGCCTCCTTTGCCCCCGGCTCCGCCGTTGCCGAAGACGCCGCCCGCGCCGTCACCGCCTTGACCGCCTGTGCCGCCCTTGCCGCCTCGTCCGCCGGTGCCGCCGCGTCCGCCTTGTGGCAGTTCGACGATGTTCTGTGCGATGACTGTTTCTTGTGTGTTGCTGATTCGGAATATCTGTGTGTAGCCGCCCGCGCCGCCGATGCCACCGGTGCCGCCTGTGCCGCCCGGGTCGCCTTGGATGCCGTTGAAGAGGATGGCATCGGGTGCATCGGCTCCGGTGGAACCCTGTCCGCCTTGGCCGCCCGCGCCGCCGGAGCCGCCTTCGAGTCCGATGAAGACGCTGTTGGTGATGTGGAGCAGATCGGCGCCGGTGGCGTCGATGGCGATGAAGGCGACGCCGTTGGTGCCTGTGCCGCCGGTGCCACCAGACGAGCCGTTGTGTCCTCTCATTGGGCCGATGATGCACTGGTCCATGGTGAGCTCTGCGCCGGTGTTTGCTTGCACGGCGTTTCGGATGCCGCCAAAGAAGAGTGTGTGTCCGTCGTCGAAGACAGAGCAGCCGTTCATTGTGAGCACAGCGTCGTCAACTTCGACGGCCACATCGTAGATGTCGTTGAAGACCGCGTGGTTCATGGTTCCGGTCGAGCCGGTGAGCATGCGGACGCCGTTCCAGTCGCCGTTGAGCCTGAGGAAGGTGACGGGTTCGGTTGCTGTGCCGTTGACGGTGAGCGTTGCGCCGTCGGCGAACAAGATTTCCCATCGTGCGCCCATGACGACTTGAGCGCCGGCCCCGATGGTCAGGGTGCCTGTGAAGGTTGTGTTGTCTTCGATGAGCAGCGTGCCACCGGGGGGAACGGTGACATCGCCGGAGATCGTGGTCTGGGCGATCGTGGTTCCTGCGAGCGTGGTCAGGGTGAGTGCTGCGATTGCGGTTTTGATGCTGGTCATATCAGGTTTCCTTTTTGTGTGAAGTGGAGCGTCCACCGTCAAGAGACGCGGCAGCGGTGGTTTGTGCGCCTCATGCTGCAAAAGAAAAGACCCCCGCATGAGGACATGCGGGGGCATATGTTGTGGTTGTTGGGGTTTGTTTAGTCGCAACCGTTGTTGAAGTTGCTGATCCATGCGGTGAAGTCGGCGGCTTCGAGTGTGCCGTTGAAGTTTTGGTCTGCGGGGCAGTCTGCGATTGTGGTTGGTTGGAACTCGTATGCGCCGATGTCGATGTTGAGCTCCCACGCGGGGATGCCGGTGTTTGGTGTGTCGGWGTCGTCGAGGTYGCGGACGAGGCCGTCGAGATCGGTGGAGATTGAAGTGATGTCGATGGTGCCGAAGGTGCCGAGCGATCGGCCGGCGTCGATGGCGGGGGAGTTTGACGAGAGGCGGTAGTCGCCTGTGCCTTGGTTGATGAACATTGGGTCGGCGTTGAAGTTGCCGTTGGCGTCGGGTGTGCCGCTTGGGCCTTCGGGGAGGATGGAGTTTCTGAGCACAAAGAAGCCAGGCCCCGAGTGGCTTGTGGCCGTGGAATTGGTGACGATGGAGTTGACGAGGAGCGTGATATCGCCGCTGGTTGTTTCAAAGGTGTCGGCACCGGCTGTCGCGGTGTTGCCGACGAATGTGCAGTTGATGGCGTCGAAGAGGTGCTCGTTGCGGACGGCTCCGCCGGTGGTGCCTGCTGAGTTGTTGATGAAGAGACAGTTGACCGCTTTGGTGTAGTCGAGCGCAGAGACCCAGATCGCGCCGCTGCTCCCGCCAGCGATGTTGCCGGTGAAGACGCATTGGTCGAAKCGCATGACTCCCTGTGTTGCCGCGCCGAGATTTGCGACTGCCCCGCCTCGGTTGGTTGCGGTGTTGCTGTCGAAGGTGATGTTCTTGAAGCTTGCGAGTTCACCGGCGGAGGCGTAGGCCATCCCTCCGCCTTCGGTGCCGGTGTGGTTCAATTCGATGGTGACATTTTCGAATGATGCGTTCAGCCCTGAGCCGGTGAGGTAGACGCCCCCGCCGTGGCTTGTTGATTCGTTGAGGGTGATGACTGTGTCGCGGACTGTCGCGGTGCCCGAGACATAGAGCCCGCCGCCGAACCCGTTGGCGAAGCAGTTRTCGATCGTGCAGTTCTCGATGAGTGCGGTTGTGGTTGCCCATACCGTGATGCCGCCGCCGTTGCCGCCGGTGCTCCCACCGGTAAAGCGGAGGCCGCGGAGTGTGACATTCGACCCGGAGCCGGAGGGTAGATCAAGGCAACGCCCAAGCCCCTGGCCGAGGATGGCGACTTCTCCGCCGCCGGCGTTTTCGATGGTGAGCGTCTTGCCGCTGATGGTGAGGTTCTCGGGGTAAATGTCGGGCTCGACGACGATCGTGTCACCGCTCGATGCCGCGGCGATGGCGGCGGTGATGGTGATGAAGTCGAAATCGGTCAGGTTCGGCCCGACGGTATGGGTGACCTGAGCGGTTGCGGTTCCCGCGAGTGTGGTCAGTATGAGTGCTGCGGTTGCGATTTTGGTGCTGGTCATTTTAGGTCTCCGTTTGTGTGTGATGTGGATTGCCCACCGTCAAGAGACGCGGTAGCGGCTGTTTGCGCGCCTCATGAAATAGAAAAAACCGGGCGACCCTTTCGAGCCGCCCGGGCAGGCGCCACCACTCCGCGGCGGGCTTGAGCCTAATATTTGGATCACAATTGTCCGCTATATGTTCGGGTACAAAATTCGATTCTTGAAGAAATGCTGTAGTAAGGCCATTGCTCGCATGTATGCTGGTACTGGGAAATCTTCCCGAAACGGATTGGTAGATCAAGAAACAACATGRATRGAAAGGAAGACGATGAGACATCAATGTGGCGTGCGCGCTTTGTGCGTGTGCGCGGGGCTTGCTGCGGCTTCGGCTGCGAGCGGRCAGGCGAKCGTGACCAACGGCAGCTTCGAGACCGGTGACTTCACGGGCTGGACTGTGATCGACATTCCAGGGGTGTTCGATCCTGCATTCGTGCTGCCGGGCGGCACGCCTACAGCATTCGACGGGTTCTTGGGGCCGAACGTGGTCATCCCGACGGACGGCGGCTTCGCGGCCAACCACGGGTTCGACGGCGACGGTATGCCCTCACCCGGCGAGATCAGCATCTCGCAGGACATCGGCACGCCGCTGGCGGGCGAGCTGCTCGCGTTCGATTTCCGCGCCGGCTGGGATCTGATTTCATTCGTTCTGCCGGGCGCGTTGGATCGTTTCTTTGATGTCGTGATCGAGCCGGCCGGCGGCGGGGCACCACTCGGCATCTTCCCGCAGCTCACCGCTGCAGTTGGTACTGATACCTTCGGCGGCCCGAACTCCGACACGGGCCCGCTCAGCGGCCTGATCGACCTGACGCCGTTCGCAGGGACGTCGATCCGGGTCAACTTCCTGTGGACGATCCCCGATGCGTTTAGCGGGCCAGCCAATGCGCAGCTCGACAATGTCCACATCATCCCGGCACCGAGCGCCCTTGCTCTGCTCGGCCTCGGTGGGCTTGCGGCGACGCGTCGGCGGCGCTGATCTGACACCACGGTGTGCATGAAACACACAACGCCCGGTCACAGGCCGGGCGTTTTTTTTGTGCGCCGGCAGCGAGCCATGCCACCAACCTTGCATCTGTCTGCTTCGACGGTTCGGGGCTGTGGTAGGCTCATGCCAGAACCAAGACACTGACAACCGTTGCACAGTGCTTGAAGWGTCTGCCCGACGACCGTCGCGAGTGTGCGTTTCATTTCTRGCTCCTCGTGTCTGGATGCGTGTGAACAAGGGCAGGCCCACCGGCCCCTGACACCAGACGCGACAGCGGGGGGAGCGGCGCATCACGGAATCTGAGGTTCTTGCTGGCTTACAGGGCCACGGGGCCGAGTTTCTGGTGGCAAGGGCCAAGTTTGGTGGCTCTTTTGGTGATCGGTGACAGAATTGGGGAGTTCTTTGGAACCGTTGTGCAGGTGCGGTGTCAGATGTGGTAGAGGCCCCTGCTGTGGGGGCCGGATCGACTGGTCGGAGACAAGGAGAAAACACTATGGCACAGAAATTGAAGAGAGAGAGAGCTAGGCTCGTGGTCGCGCTGAGTGTGGCGGTCTCGGGGGCTTCTTCTGCCAATGCGCAGATCATCCCAACGTTCGATCCACCACAAACCTATTCGACCGTTTTTACCCCCCAGTCGATCGCGGCGACACCCGACGACTACGACCTAGTCGGCGCCATTTCGAGCATCACGCCAAACACTCCAGATGGCTACCCTGAAATTGCGATCGGTTCTCTAGAAACAGGATTTGTCAGAATTTATCGCAACGACTCGGAGCCACTCACACCACCAGCCTTGTCTTTGCAGCTACTACTTGAAATCGATGTTTTCAACCAAATCGATGAGCTCGGTACCATGACTGGTATGCAACTCCGCGAGATCAAGTTCGAGCGGATGAACGACCTCGATACCGACCCCGATCTGATCGTTGCCGTATCATACGAAGACGATCAAGACCCCACCATCAAACGCGGGCTCGTGGCAAACTTCCAAGCAGACCGCACGGCCGGGGCGATCACTGGTTTTTCACTGCGAAACACTGTATTGATTGCCTACCCGGTCACCGGCCTTGCTATCGCCGACTACTCCACCGATGGGCGGCCCGATGTCATCGCAACCTGTGAACAGTCCGGCGAGTCCGGGTCAAACCCATCGAGGCTCTTCATTATTGAAAATATTTTTGAGGCGGGTACGGTCAATGACTACGGCAAACTCAGTTACATCGCCGATGTGACCACGCCCACAGGCTCGCAGGCAACATACAACATTGTCGCGGGCCAATTCTCGAACCTGCTAACCTTTGGCAACGGCAACAAACTCGACTTTGTCTCGTTCGGCACGGCCTCGACGGGCATCAAGGTCGGGATCGGCAACGGCATCGGCCCATTCACCTTTACGGTCAACCCGGTCGCCGGCGCTGCCTGCGGCACGATAACCCACGGCTTCGGATCCGGGAGCGGGATCCAAGAGCMCGCCACCGCCGCCATGGTCGCGTTCGACCCGTTTTCAAGCATTAAAAAATCACTCGCCACAAACAGCAGCCCGAGCCACGTCACGCTGATCCACTATGATCCTCGTTTCGGCTCATTCTCTCACCTGTGTAGCGGAGATAGCTCTCTARATACATACGACATGCTGCCAAGAGATAGTGCATGTGTAGAGATTGCGCAGTTGCAAGGCATCACCTCATACGTGGCATCGGGCAAACTTAATCCAGATGCACACGAAGACCTCGCGTTCATCAGTTCGAGCGCCGAGATCGGGGCAGTCCTCCTTGGCAGGGGGACACCCGGCAGCGACGRCCGCATCATGGATTTTAGCAACTGCCGCATCAACGGGGAGTACCCCTACTACCCCTTCGACTTCTACGCCGATGGGGAGAATTCACAGGGCAACGGTCTCGACAGAATCATGTGTGTAGACCTCAACAGGGACGGCTGCGACGACGTCATCATCACACCAACGACAGTTGTTGGATCGTCTCGCTTTGTGGTGTACCCAAACACAACCTGCGACGACAAATAAACCAAGCACCGCCCGGCGCGCTCCAAACAGGGCGCGCCGGGTATTGGGGATAAATATGCCTTTACAGAATCTGTGTTTCACCTGTTCCTTACTCTGCCTGACTGGCCTGTGCGCCGCCCAGCCGGGCATCCGCAGCATCGGARCACTGCCCGGGCCCCAGCAGATCAGCCATGCATTTGCAGTTTCCGCTGACGGCTCCAAGGTTGCGRGTGTGAGTTCTCCATTTGGTTTCWTCGAGCCAGTTTTGTGGACCGAATCGGATGGGCTAAGCCTGATGCCTACACCCCCGGACACCGGAAATTTTTCGCCGGACGGCTTCTCCGCGTCGGGCACCTACCTCTTTGGTACACACGGAATTGTTGGTGTGGGCGGCCCGATTGGGTTCGTCCGAACTGAGCAGGGAGGTGTGGTCTCGATAGGCGATCTTCCGGGCGGTCGTAATAATTCGTGGCTTGCCCATGTGACTGATGACGGAGTGGGTGTCGGTGCCAGCTCGTACGCGTTCAACTCGATCAACGCGCCGCTGTTTCGCGCTGTGCGGTGGTCCGCAGACACTGGCCTCGAAGCGCTGCCGGTGCCAGACGGTGATCTCCCGATAAGCTCTGCGTACAGAACTCTCGACGATGGGCGGATCTTTGGACGATCCCAATCCGGCGCGTGGCTCTGGTCAGAGCAAACCGGSTTTGARATGATTSCKGRCCTGCCWKSTWYGGTTGWTAGGAGCAACCCAGACGCGACGTTTTTTACGGGCAATCCGAGCGGCCCTGACAACCAAGGCCCCGTTCCAGCATACTGGACACCGGACGGCGGGCTCGAGTACTTGTCACTTATTGGCGAGGATACATTTGGACACGTTCGCGGGATGAGTGACGACGGCTCAATCATCGTCGGGCGGTCTCAATCAAAATCTGTTCTCTGGATCGATCAAGCCGAGCCGATGCTCATCGCAGACTACGCGGCCAGCATCGGCATCGACTTGTCGGGCGTGAACATCATCGACGTGTTCGGCGTGTCGGCGGACGGCACCACAATCGTCGGCACCGCTGGGTTTAGTTCTGGAGGGCTCGAAGGCTTCGTCCTCACCATTCCCGCGCCAGCATCGGCGATGCTCTTTGGTGTTGTTTTGCTGGCAACGCGGCGGAGGCGGTAAAAAAAGCCCCTCGCTCGCGCGAAGGGCTCGTTTGGATTCAATTGCAACCAAGAGTCTCAGCCAACGATGCCCTTGGCCTTGAGCATTTCGACGCACTCGGTGACGCACTCGTCAACGGTCTTCTCGGCGCACTTGAGGACAAGCTCGGCGTTCTTTGGCTCGTCGTACGGGTCGTCGATGCCGGTGAAGCCTTTGATCTCTCCGGCGCGGGCTTTTTTGTAGAGGCCCTTGGGGTCGCGGGCTTCGCATGCTTCGAGCGGGCTGTCGGTGAAGACCTCGAAGAAGGGGATGCCCTCGGCTTTGTGCAGTTCGCGGACGGCGTCGCGGTCGGCGGCGTAGGGGCTGATGAAGCTGGTGATGGCGACCGAGCCGTTGTCRGCGAAGAGCTTGGCGACCTCGCCGATGCGGCGGATGTTTTCGGCGCGGTCCTCGGCGGAGAAGCCGAGGTTTTTGTTGAGGCCCATGCGGATGTTGTCGCCGTCCATGCGGTAGGCGTTGATGCCCTGCTGGACGAGAACTTGTTCGAGGGCGCTTGCGACGGTGGACTTACCGGACGCAGAGAGGCCTGTGAACCAGAGGGTGCAGCCCTTTGAGCCGAGGGCCTTCCAGCGCTCATCGCGTGTGAGGTTGCCTTCGTGCCAGGTGACATTCGTAGCCTTGATCTCGGTCATCGGTCGCTTCTCCGTAAATGGTTGGTGAGGTGCATACTAGGCGTATATAGAGGACAAAACGCATGTCTGTGCCACGGCTGTGTCAGCCGTGCAAAAGCTTCGATGCGCATAAAAACACAGCCGACACGGCCGTGGCACGAAGATCATATTGTGTRTGTTGAGTTGTAATTATTCAAATATATTTGAATAGCCAGCCAGCATCGATTTGATCTCGGTGAATGTGCCTTGGGCTGCCTCAAGATTCACAGCTTCCGTCAGTGAATCGAGCTTTGGCATGAACTTGCCGAGGAAGCCGTGGAGCATGTTGTGCGATGGGCCTTCCATTGTGCAGCCCTGGATGAGTTCGGTCATCGCGCCTTTGAGCTCGCCACCGAGCGCGGTCGCCGATTCGAGCGAATCGATGCTCGCGCCATCGACGATTCCTTTGAGTGATGCAATGGATGTTCGTGTGTGGTCGTCCATGAGCCACTTCTTGCCGTCGTTGAGCGAGAGGCCGAGATCGCCAAGATCGACATCYTTGACATCCTCGACGATTTCGGTCAGACCGGAGAGCGCGTCCGATGCCGGTTCTTCAACCTGCTCAGCCACGGCGGTTTCGGCCTTCTCAACTTGGTCGGTGATGACATCGGCTGCGGCGTTCTCGTCGTCACCGGAGCCGCAGCCCGTGAGCAGGAGTGTCAAAGAAGCCAGGGCCGCCGCTGCGAGTTCTGTTTGCTTGCGCATTTTTGTGTTCCTCGGGCGGTTGTTGCCCAGTTCAATTCCATCACGAGACATCGTAATCACAGGGACATTGTTGTCTTCTTCGAATCGAGGGTCCATCACCGGTTTGCTGAAAATGTCTATTTTATGGGCTATCGATCGGTACCTTCTTGGTATTTCGTCCGAAAGTCTTTCTCCCAGCCGGCGCGGGTCTGGGCGATGGTGTAGTGCTCGCCGCACTCGGGGCAGATGCCTTCTTGGTCGAGCCCGGTAAGGATGAAGAGGCAGTTGCCACAGACCTCGCCGTGGTTATTTTTGACTATTTTCCGTACAGGAATAATCCAGAATAATTGTACCAAGCCAACCAGGCCGAGTATGCCGGTCAGACCGAGCCACTGGCGGAGCGATGAGCCAGGGAAAAAGACCAGAACGCCCACAACAAAGACAAGCGGCACGCAGATCACAAAGAGAGTCAGGACCATCGTCCGCCGAAAGTTTCGTTTTGTCCACGGGTGGGGCGCCATCAATAGTGAGTGTACCAGAAGAGAACGCGCCTTGTCCGAGCCGGGAGCGCAAGCGACCTATGGGGATTTGCACGCATCAAGAAACACACCCAGGTCGCTTGCGCTCCCGGCTCGGATATAAAACGAGCCCCTCGCTTGCGCGAAGGGCTCGTTGTGATTTGCGTTGTCTCGAATCCGATCAGGCGTTGGTGGCCCATTCGATCAGGATGTCGGCGACCTCGGGGCGGGTGAACTCGCCCGGTGGGCGTTCGCCGCGGCCGAGCATCTCGCGGACCTTGGTGCCCGAGAGGAATATCTGGTCGCCTTCGATTTTGGGGAAGGTCTTGCCGCTGACCATGCCTTGTGCCTTCTTGCTAAAGGCGGCGTGCTCGAACTTGAGTGGTCTGATTTTTAGATTATCGTGATCGAGCTCGTTGAAGATGTCTTGCGCATCGTATGTGCCGTAGTAGCTGCCGACGCCAGCGTGGTCTCGGCCGACGATGAAGTGGGTCACGCCGTAGTTCTTGCGGATGAGTGAGTGCAGGATCGCTTCGCGCGGGCCGGCGTACCGCATCGCGGCGGGCATGACGCTGAGCATCGTTGTCGCGGGGACGAAGTATTCGGTGATGAGCTTCTGGTAGCAGTTCATGCGCACATCGGCGGGGATGTCGCCCGGCTTGGTTTCGCCGACGAGCGGGTGGATGAGGAGGCCATCGGTGATCTCTTGGGCGCACTTGCAGAGGTATTCGTGCGCGCGGTGAATCGGGTTGCGGGTTTGGAAGGCGCTGACCGTTTTCCAGCCACGCTTCTCGAACTCGGCCCGGGTCTGTGAGGGGGTGAGGCGGAAATCAAGGAACGCTTCTGGGCCTTCAGGATCGACACAAACATTGACGACTTCGATCGGCCCGCCGAGGCAGGTGTCGCCCTCGGCTTTGACGGCCTCGGCGCCGGGGTGCTTGCCGTCGTCCTCGGCCCCGCCGAAGAAGATCTTGGCCTCGGCGTCGCGGTCGTGGGGGTAGACCTCATTGACAGTCATGACCGCTTGCAGCGTCCCGTTGGGTGCGAAGAGCGCGACGCGCGAACTGGCGGCGGGCGCGTTCGCCTTGTCAACGCTGAGCGTGATTGGCAGGGGCCAGATGTTGCCGTCGGCGAGCTTCATGCCGCTGACGACGCCGTCGAAATCGGCTTTGCCCATGAAGCCGATCAGTGGGCTGAACGCGCCGATGCCGATCATCTCGACATCGCAGGATTGCTTGGTTGAGAGGTCGATGCGTGGCAGCGACTCGGCTTCTTTGATGAGTGCATCGCGAGCGTTGCCTGTTGCGATGCGATTGACGAGCTTGCCGCCGTGCGGCTCGATGAGTCCTGCCATCTGTATTTTCCCTCCGGGATCGACCCTGAATCGGCCCAAATGTGCCAGTGTCAGGTGGTTGTCTGGTATCGCCGGGGCAGTACCCACCACGGCTCGGGCATGTTAGGCGGAGCAAATGGGTTCTATGAGCAAACCCCATTCAATATTAGGTACGCCGCCTGTCAGGTCCGGCACCTATGATTCAGATATGAAACCGGTCAAGATTGTTACCAAAGCCGCGCGTGAACTCCTGATGGACAAAGGTGCCACGGGTGTCAACGAGGCGTTCAAGAACTTTACCAGCCAGTGCATCAAAGATGGTGTCGGCCCCGCGACTGCTGCTGCCTTGGCGGTCGGGGGCACCGCGGCCCTGCCTTTCATCGGGCTTACCGCCATGATCCTCGGCCCCATCCTGTGGGAGATTCACAAGGACAAGAAACTCGACGACAAGCTCAGCAAGTTTCAGGAAATCATCGACAGAATGGCGGGCGACGCGAGCAACGCCGCCAGCTTCTCAGCAAAGACCGACCGGATGCTCGAAGAACTCGTCGATGGCAAACGCCCCGTCTGGGCGCGGCTCAATGGCCTCGACAAGCAGCAAATCTCCGAAGCGGTTACCAAAGAAACTCGCGGCCTGCTCAAAGAGATGCTCGAAACCATCGGCGTGGATTTTCCGGAGGTGCTCGATCATCTTGTGAACATTCAAACTCTTGTGTTTGACATGAATTTCATTGTGCGGMGCCTCGAAACGACAGTCATCGAAGGCTTTGAGCGGATCGAGGCGCAGCTGCCCGCTATCGCTGATCTGCAAGAGAAAGTACTGAGACTTGCAGAGGCCAACGCGGGACTTGCCATGGCAAACGCCGGCTTGACCAGCACAAACTCGTCACTTCACGAGCATTTGATGAATGCCAACCGTGAGCTCGCCGAGCAGCGGTTGGCCGCGGGGCGATCGGTGGATGAGGTCTTGGCCGAGTTGCGCCAAACCGATCCGCACGAGTTGTTTGCATTCCTTCGCACGCAGATTGACGATGATGAGGCCGAGTACGAGAAGAACCGCAGCAAGCTTATCGCCCGCCACCGCGAGATCGCGACGATCGGCTACCCGCTGGGCAAGATTGATGAGGCGATGCAATCCCTCCACAGACTCCTCGAACTCATCCCCGGCGACCTCGACGCCATCAACCGGCTTGGCCACATCCACACACTCCGCGGTGAATTGTCAGAGTCTGTAACTTGCTATCAGCAGGTATTCGATGCCGATGCGGGGAAAGAATCAATAGCTGTCGCTCTCGGCAATCTCGGGTACATCGAGCAGATACGTGGTAATTTCGACAGGGCTAAGGAATATCACATGCGATCGCTGGCTATCGAAGAAGAGCTTAATAGCAAAGAAGGAACTGCCGCCCAATTAGGTAACCTCGGATCGATCGAACAAGTACGTGGCAACCTTGACGATGCAAAAGACTATCTCATGCGCTCGTTGCTGCTTTATGTAGAGATCGGGCACAAAATTGGCGAGGTCWRWRTYYKWWGSSGSYKKSKSWYMWTSSRMSARRYMSWSKKSAWYTKGGWKYKKRCMSRGMRMYWKCAKWCRMWMWCRWYMRACATATCAAAAACATTAAATTATAAAGAAGGCATTGGTAGTCAGCTAACCAACATTGGGCTGATCGAACACGCTCGTGGTAACCTGGATGTTGCTGAAGATTTTCATCGCAATGCGCTCGAGTTGTTCACAGTAATTGGAGGCAAAGAGGGCATGGCTGCCGCTCTTGGCAACCTCGGTATGGTCGAATGGGCGCGCGAAAATTACAAAAAATCCGAAATCTATCACAGACAATCGCTTGCAATCAACGAAGGCATTCATTGCAAAATAGAAATAGCAACCAATTTGACCAACCTCGGTCTGGTCGATTGTGATCGAGGAAGTCTTGACAGGGCGGTAGCGCGTTTCACCAGATCGTTGTGTATTAATCAAGAAATTGAAAACAAAAAGGGCATGGCCATTAACTACGGTAATCTCGGCCTAGTCGAGATGAATCGCGGCGATCTTAAAGCTGCTAGGGATTACCTAGGGCGGGCCTTAGAGCTAAATAATGCACTTGGACGCATAGGGGGTGAAGCAATACAACTTGCGAACCTTGGTTTGATAGAGAACGATTGCGGGAATAATGACGAAGCGTGCAAGTTCTGGCGGCGGTCGTTGGTGCTGTATGAAGAGATTGGGGCAGCGCCGATGGTTGAGCGGGTCAGCGGCTGGCTTGCCAAGAACGGTTGCGATTGACCGTCCCATTTAGAGCAACTCCACTCCAGTTGGAGCGTTTGGAACTTCTGCATTTCGTGCCATTGACCCGTCTTTGGGTCAGTGCTCTTGCCCAGCCTCGATACAGAAGCACTGACCTGCGGACAGGTCAGTGGCACGGGGATCCGATAACTCTGGAACCCTGCGTCCGGATTTGCCGTATCGTGGTGAAGAAGGTCTAATTGCGGCCCGCGCTGTGGTTGCCGTTGTACATTGCAGTACAGAGCAGAAACGAAGGGGAGTCATCGGATGAAGCTATCTCTATTTGGTGCTGTGGCGGTTGCCGCGGCTGGGTGTGTGTGTTCGGCAGCGTCGGCACAGACGAATCAGCCCGAGCCGGCCGAGGCCGCCATGCGGTTTGTCTCGGCCCCGGTCGTCAATGTGCCGGCTGAGGCGCAGTACGCCATGCCGATCGTGATGAACACGGCGGCGTTTGAGGGCGGGTCGATCCTGCTGCCGCTGGATGTCAACCAGACTGTGATTGGCACGGTAACCAAAACTCAGATTCATTCTGATATTTCAACAGGCTGGTCGGGCACGCTCGAAGGTGTCGAGTATGGCTCGTTCAGCTTTGTTGAATACGACGGCGCGGTCCACGGCGTCATCTGGGCGGGTGAGCTGGGCACCTTTGAGGTCCGCGACTCGGGGCAGGATGATGCGCAGGGCAACGACATTTACAACCTCATCAGGTTTGACATGTCAAAGTTCGCCGACTGCGGCAACGACCAGATCGAACAGCACGGCGAAGGTGCTATGGTCGCGGCGACCAACCGCAGCATCGGGCTGGCCAAGCAGATGTCAGGTACGGATGACCGCGGCGCTGGCAACGGCAACGGCAACGACGGCGTCACCATTCCCGGCATGACCCCCGAACTCGACGACGGCTCGGTCATCGATGTCATGATCGTCTACACCGCAGAGGCACGCAGCGGCTGGGGTGGTACGAGCGCGATCCTGGCGCTCGCGCAGAACAGCATTAACACCACCAACCTGGGCTACAGCAACAGCGACATCGGGCCGTTGGTTCTGAATCTTGTGCATACCGAAGAGGTTGTCTACACCGAGTCGGGATCGGCAGGCACAGACATCACCCGGCTCCGGGGCACCAATGATGGGTTCATGGACAATGTCCACAGTCTCCGTGACACGCACGCGGCGGATCTTGTTGCCATGCTCGTCAACAGCTTCAACGCCTGCGGTGTTGGGTACCTCGCGCCGTTCGATGCTGCGTTTGGGTTTACCGTGACCGACACCGGCTGCGCTGTCGGAAACCTAACTTTCGCGCACGAAATCGGCCACAACATGGGCGCAACACACGACCGCAACAACGCGGGTGGCGCGGTATTTAGTTATGCGTATGGCTGGCGGTGGAACAGCACCAACGGCGTGCTGTACCGCTCTGTGATGGCGTATTCCCCCGGCTCGCGCGTGCCATACTTCTCGAACCCGGACATCAACTACATCGGCACACCAACGGGTGTCGTAAACTCCGAGGACAACGCACGCTGCCACGACAACACGCGAGACAGTGTCGCAAACTTCCGCGACTCCAACGGCTGCATCACATTCGGCATCAGCGGCCAGCCGGATTCGCAGACCGCGTGCCCCGGCGACAACATCGCCATGAGTGCCTTCATCACCGGCAACCTCAGTTTGCTCACCTTCGAGTGGCGTAAAGACAATGTGCTCATCGCGGGCGCTATATCCAATGTTCTCCAACTGAACAATGTCGATGCATCGGACGCGGGCTCGTATGTCCTGACCGTCATCGAGCCTTGCAGCAGCGAGACCACAGCGCCGGCGGTCCTGACCGTGAGCGACGCGGTTGCGATCACGCAGGACCCGCAGTCCCAGACCGTCGATGAGGGCGACAACGCCAGCTTCACGGTGATCGGGACGGGCCTTGATACATACCAATGGTTCGGGCCAGTCGGGTTGCTGCTTTTCGAAGAATCCGCAACACTCAACCTGACAAGTGTCACACAGGCGGATGCGGGCGACTACTACTGTTTCGTCAGCGGCGCGTGTGACCCCGCGGGTCTCGACTCGGCGACGGCCACGCTCACTGTCAACACGATGCAAGACTGCCTCGCTGATGTCAACGGCGACGGCATGGTCACGCCGACAGACTTTACGGCGTGGGTCAATGCGTTCAACAACAACCTGCCCGAGTGCGACCAGAACGGTGACGGTGCCTGCACACCGACGGACTTCACGGCGTGGGTGGCCAACTTCAACGCAGGGTGCCCATAAGAGCCGTGGGCGATGGGCATTAGGCATTAGGCATTAGGCTTTAGGCTTTAGGCTTTTTCTGAATCTAATAATCATGCTCCCTCTCCCTTTTAGGGAGAGGGCTGGGGAGAGGGTTGTTTTTGTTTTTTCTCATCAATAACAAATTTTCTACCGACCGGGTGTGTACCTGCTGTTCTTTGCGGTGTGCGGGCAGTCGAGGTTGATGAGCATGTAGCGGAGCGCATCGACGGCGTGGTCTGGGCCGTCTTTGACGGGTTCCATCGAGTTTGGGTTGTCGGGTGGGTAGTGGTACTGCTGCATGGCCTCGATGAGGTGCGTGCATCGGCGGTGGATGAAGAGGCTTGGTTCGCCCGAGGCGGGTTTGAGGCGGGCGCTGATGAGGGCGATGCCTTCGGCGATGCGCGACGGGCGCGCTTTGATTGCTAGACCTTCGTGCGTTAGGACCTGGATATCGCTTTGGCCCGTCTGGCCCGAGCGCTGGCGGCCCGCGGGGTCAACACCGATCCATGTCGGGAGTGGGTGCTCGCTGTCGGCGATGGCTTTGGCGTGCTTGGCGATGACAATTTCCCGTTCGATGCGCTCGGCAAAGACGGTGACGATGCCCAGAGCGCTGACCTCGGCCCAGAGTACGACGGTCGGTGCGCGGAAGCCAAAGTCCATGCCCGCGATGACGAAGCTACCTGGTTCTGTTTGGAGTTCATTGACAACATGAATCTTTGGACCAAAGTCCGGGTAGACGCAATCGGTTCGGCGTGGCTCGAGGCTGAGCATCTCGGCGTTCCATACGGGCAACGAGACGCGGCGCTTCATGGTGATCGCATCGGCGATCGCGATGTGCCCCGGTTCGGCGCGTTCTTTGGCGCTGCCTGCGCATTCTGGGAGTAGGTTGCAGTCGGTGCCTGTGTCGTCGGTGCAGGCGAACTCGTCGGCGCAGTGTTCGAGCACATCGACGACGCCCCATTTGAAGACCTTTCGGCAGCCGGTCTCCGCTTCTTTGACGAGCTTTGACATCATGCCGAAGGGCTGGTGCATGGTCGAGAGGCATTCGATGGAGCCTGGGACGAAGATGGGGCCGCACTGGGCGGAGCGGGTGACGAGTTGGGCGGCTTCCCAGATCTTTGGGTCGAAGAGATCGACCTCGTCGCACCGGAGTTTTTGGACGCGCGTGCCTCGGACGGAGGCTTGGCTGGCGGCGATGAGTTCGACGCGCGAGCCGGTGGTCAGGCGGAGGCGTTTTTCGGTCATTTTTCCTTCGACGAGTGATGACAGTGGTTCTTTGGCAAATAGGTTGCGGAGGTGTTCGTGCATCCGTCCTGCTTGTTCGAGGCTGCCGGCGAGGAGGCGGATCTCGATGCCGGGCTTGAAGACCATGTCAAGCGCGGTGGCGACGGCGCCGAGGAAGGTCTTGCCGCCGCCCCGGTTGGCCCAGACGAGCGCATCGCGTGGCGCGTTGTGCTCGAAGAAGGTGTGGCAGAGATAGTCAAACGGCGCGCTGCTACCCTTGATGATGGGCGTGCGTGGCACAGTGATAGACAGGTGTTCGACGAGCCACGCGTGCAACTCGTCGGGTGATTCAGGAATGTCAGTAAACAAAGAATGCTCCCACAGCGGGGGGAGATGAATGGGGTACAGATTCGAGATTGAGATTATGCTTAGGTGCTCGTGTGCGCGTAGGCGATCGGCGGGGCGATGAGCCTTGCAGCGGCTGCTCGTGCGATTGGCTCGATTGGGC